>CAXRCQ010000162.1:0-5213 GCA_964228845.1 Blastomonas sp. | reverse complement strand
CTCGGGCACGCGCAGCGTCGCGAGCGCGGCCAACGCCAGCACGGCGGCGGCGAAGGCCATCGTCCACACCGGCTCGGTCGGGAAGAAGGCCTTGAGCAGGCTGCCCATCACCGTCGCCACCAGCAGCTGCGGCAGCACGACGAACACGTTGAACAGCCCCATGAAGATGCCGAGCTTCGACTGCGGCAGGCTGGAGGCGAGGATCGCATAGGGCATGGCGAGAATCGACGCCCAGGCGATGCCGATACCGATCTCGCTGACGATCAGCAGCTGTGCATCGCGGATGACGAGGAAGCTCGCGAACCCGGCGGCGCCGCAGAGCAGGCACAAGGCATGCGCGCGCACCTTGCCGATCCGCGCGGCGAGCCAGGGCAGCAGGGTCAGCGCCGCGATCGCCGCGATGCCGTTATAGATGGCGAACAGCACGCCTACCCAGTTGCCCGCCTCGTTATAGGCCGGGCTCGATGCGTCGGTCGCGCCGAACACGGTCTGCGCCACGACGGGGGTGGTGTATATCCACATGATGAACAGCGACGACCAGCTGAAGAACTGTACCAGCGACAGCCGCTTCATGATCGGCGGCATGCCCGAGAAATCGCCGACGATATGCCCTAAAAGGCTGTTGTCGCGGCCCGCGCGCGCCATGCGGATCGCGATCAGGCTGGCGAGGCCATAGCCCGCCAGCAGTCCGCCGAGCAGATAGACCTCCTTTTCGAGGTCGAAACTCCAGACCAAGGCGACCACCACCGCCCCGGCGGCGATCCAGGCGATGGCGCTGGTGAGTGTCCGCGTCGCGAGCGCGCGGATCGGCTGGGCTTCGGGGGCGTCGGGCGTTGCCTCGGCAAAGGCGCGCATTTCCTCAGGACTGTATTCGCGCGTCGTGACGATGGTCCAGAGCACCGCGACGAACAGCGCGATCGCGCCGAACCAGAAGCTGATCCGCACCGTATCGGGCACCTGGCCCGCAGGCGCGGTGTTGGCGATGCCGATATCGGTGAGCAGATAGGGGAAGAGCGACCCCGCCACCGCGCCCGCGCCGATGAACGCGGTCTGGATCGCATAGCCCATCGTGTGCTGGTCCTTGCGCAGATTGTCACCGACAAAGGCGCGGAACGGCTCCATCGAGATGTTGAGCGAGGCGTCGAGAATCCACAGCATCATCGCGGCGAGCAGCAGCGATTGCGACAGCGGCATGACCACGAGCGAGAGCGCCGCGAGCACGGCCCCGGCGAGGAAATAGGGGCGGCGGCGACCGAGCCGCGTCCAGGTGCGGTCCGAATAATGGCCGACGATCGGCTGGACGAGCAGTCCGGTCAGCGGCGCTGCGATCCACAAGGCGGGCAGGTTGTCGAGGCTTTCGCCCAGCGACTGGAAGATGCGGCTCATGTTCGCGTTCTGCAGCGCGAACCCGATCTGGATGCCGAAGAATCCGAAGCTCAGGTTGAACAGCTGCCAAAAGCTCTTGCGCGGTTTTTCCGCGATCATGCGCCTCTCCCTGGATGTCGCTGAGGCCCCGCGCCTTATGCTCTTCGCAGGGTCCTTGGGCCCAACCGTGGCAGAGCGCCTGCGCCCGCACAACCGCAGCGCATACGTATACGTGGGCGCGATGGGTTCAGCCGCTGGAGCCGCGCACGATCAACTGGGTCGGCAGCATATAGGGTTCGACCGCCTGGCCGCGGATCTTGCGCAGCAGCGTATCGACCAGCGCCTCGCCCGCCGCCTTCACATCCTGGCTGACCGTGGTGAGCGGCGGGTTGGTGAAGCTCGCCGCCGGGATATCGTCGAACCCGACCAGCGCGACATCGCCGGGAACGCTGAGGCCCTGCTCGGCAAGCGCGCGCATCGCGCCGATCGCGATCAGGTCGGACGCGGCGAAGATCGCGTCGAAGGACGTGCCTGCCTGCAACAGCGATCGCACCGCCTCGTGCCCCGCCTCTTCGGAGGTCACCGCATCGCGCTGCAGCGCCGGATCGGCCTCCAGCCCAGCCTCGGTGAGCGCATCGGCATAGCCGCGCCAGCGATCCTCGAACTCGGGTGCATGGCTCGATGCGGTGCCGATAAAGGCGATGGACCTGCGCCCGCGATCGATCAGATGGCGGGTCGCGGCATAGCCACCGCTGCGGTTCTCCGACCCCAAAGTGATGCCCGGTTCGTTGAGCATCGGCGATCCCCAGCGCACGAAATGCGTGCCCTGCTGCACCAGATGCGTCAGCCGCGCGCGATACTCCTCGTAATCGCCATAGCCCAAGAGGATGATGCCGTCGGCCTTGTGGCTGTCCTGATAATCGACATGCCAGTCGCTGGAGAGCTGCTGGAACGAGATCAGCAGATCGAATCCGGCGCGCGAGGCGGTGCGGGTGATTGACCCCAGCATCGCCAGGAAGAACGGGTTGATCATCGAATCGTCGGGCGTCGGGTCCTCGAAGAACAGCAGGGCGAGCGTGTTCGCCTGCTGCCGCCGCAGCGACGAGGCGTTCTTGTCGACCGAATAATTGAGCTGCGCGGCGATCGCCTGGATGCGCCGCCGCGTCTGTTCGCTCACCGCCGGATTGCCGCTCAGAGCGCGCGAAACCGTGGGCTGCGAGACACCCGCCAGCTGTGCGATATCGAATGAGGTTGGCCTGCGTCCCATCCTGCCCCTTCGGCTTCCAGTCACTTGCAAGACCGCGCTGTTTCCGGGTCTTTGCGACCTTTCAGCCTGAATACGTATGCGTATGCCTTTTGCAAACGTCGTGCAAAGGTTATTCAAACTACCGACCGGTTCACCTGAAAACCGGCGGCTCTGGACTTTTTCCAGACGCCAGAATTCATCCCCGCCACAGCTGCGCGGGGCCCCTGGGGAGAGTGATCATGAAAGCGATTTTTCGCGCCCGTCGTCTGCGCCTTGCGTCCGGCCGCGCCAGCCTTGCCGCCCTGTCCACCGCATTGATGATCGGCGCTGCCAGCCCCGCGCTCGCGCAGACCGCTGACGCCGAACAGCCGCAGGGCAGCGCCGAAATCGACGAGGAAGGTGGCGTCATCGTCGTCACCGGTTTCCGCGCCAGCGTCGAGAACTCGATCGCCGCCAAGCGCGAGAGCAACTTCATCGTCGACATCGTCACCGCCGACGACATTGCGGGCCTTCCCGATGTGTCGATCGCGGAATCGCTGGCGCGCCTGCCCGGCGTGACCTCGCAGCGCACCGGCGGCCAGGCGAGCGCGATCAACATTCGCGGCCTGTCGCAGGACCTCGTTTCCGCGACGCTCAACGGCCGCGAACAGGTCGCCACCAGCGGCAACCGCGTGATCGAATTCGATCAGTATCCCTCGGAACTCCTCAACCAGGCAGCCGTCTACAAGACCCCGCTCGCCAGCCATATCGAGGGCGGCATCGCGGGCAAGGTCGAGCTGAAGACCGTGCGCCCGCTCGACAATGCCGACGCGTTCAAGGCGACGGTCAACCTGCGCGGCCTGTACAATGACCGCGCCAGCGAAAGCCCCGACGTCTCGTCCTATGGCTATCGCGTCTCCGGATCGGTCCAGGCCAAGCTGCTCGACGACACTCTGGGCATCGCATTGGGCTATGCGCGGCTCTACCAGCCGAACGTCGCGACGCGCTTCGTCCAGTTCGACTTCCCGATCCCCGGCACCAACGGCTCGCCCAGTCGCGACTTCAACGGCGACGGCGTTGCGGATTCGCTCAATTTCGGTTTCGAGGGCATCCAGTTCGGCGGGCGCGAGACTCGCGATGCCGCGATCGGCGTGATCCAGTGGGAGCCGACCAGCAACCTCCGCGTGCTGATCGACGGCTATTATTCGCGCTTCAAGTCCGATGTGCAGCGCCGGGGCCTCCGCGTCGTCTCGCCGCAATCGGGCGACAACCAGTTCATCAATCCGGTGATCGCAAACAATGCGCTGATCGGCGGGCGCATCGTCAACCAGGTGGGCTCCAACGGCTTCGGCTTTGGCCTGGGCACCGAGCTGGTCAACCAGGACGAAAGCCGCCGCGACGAGCTGTACACCATCGGCGGCAACTTGGCCTATGACTTCAGCGACCGCGTCACGCTGGCCGTGGATGTCGGCTATTCGAAGGGCACCAGCTTCTTCAACAATGCCGGCATCAACCTGCGCCCCTATGTCAACACGCCCACCGGCCTGCGCCGCGCGGATTCGATCCCCGGGCTGATCTCGGTCGATTATCAGCTCAACGGCACGCGTCTGCCGACGATCCGCTCGATCAGCTCGAACTTTACCGATATCGATCCGGCGGGCGGCGGATTCTTCCTGGACGGCCAGTTCCTGGTGCCGCAGGCGGACAGCGACGAGCTGTTCGCGACCGCAGCCGATCTGGTCATCCGCTTCGACGAGGCCAATTTCCTCGACGCGCTGCGCTTCGGCTTCCGCTATGCCGACCGGCGCGGTGACCGCCGGGTGACCTCGTTCAACACCTTCGGCATTCCCGGCAGCCCGCTCGCGGTGCCCGGCAATCTCGTCAAGCAGGCCGGATTCTCGGGCGGTTATGCCAATGCGGGCCTGCCCGGCTTTGCCGTGGTCGATATCGATGGCGCGTTCAACCTCGCCTTCGGCAACACGCTGGGCGTGCGCCAGCCGACCGACCAGATCGCATTCGACTTCACCATCGACCAGAGCTTCCGGATCGATGAGGAGACCTATGCGGGCTATGCCCAGCTCGATTTCGATACCGAACTCGGCGGACTGCGCTTCCACGGCAATATCGGCGCGCGCTATGTCCGCACCGACCAGAGCTCGACCGTGAGCTTTGCCGACCCGAACCTGGTCGACAACCCTGCCACCCCGCCGCCGGCGCGCGAGAACCGTCGCCCGGTCACGCGCGGACGGACGTTCAACGACTTCCTGCCCGCAGTGAACCTGATCCTCGACCTGTCCGACCGCGATATCCTGCGCGCCAGCTACAGCCGCCAGATCTCGCGCCCCCGCTTCTTCGAGCTGCGCGGTTCGATCAGCGTCAATACCGGATCGGACGGCAATACCAGCGGCGGCGGCGGCAATCCCGAACTGTCGCCCTATCGCGCCAACCAGTTCGACCTGAGCTACGAGCATTATTTCGGCAATTCGGGCGTGTTCGCGGTCAGCGCGTTCTACAAGGATCTGGAATCGTACATTATCAACGGCACGATTCCGCAGTTCAACTATGTCGACAACGGCATCACCCCGCCGCCCATTCCTGGCACCAACAGTCCCGGCAACGCGGT
>CAXRCQ010000161.1:0-9438 GCA_964228845.1 Blastomonas sp. | reverse complement strand
CCGGCTCGGCATCGCTCCCGGGGCCTATATGAGCGGCATGCTCACCGCCTTGTGCCTGGAAGGGCGCGAGCGCTGGTATCTGAGAACCGGCGGCTGACGCGCACCCAAAGCCTTGCACTGGCAGGGGATTTGCGTCAGCTTGAACGCATGTTCAAGATCGCAACCCTGGTCGCCGCCCTTTCCGTTTCCGTCAGCCCTGCGCTCGCCGCGCCCGAGGCCGATCCGGCCCGGTTGCGCGCGGATGTCGAGAAGCTGGTGAGCTTCGGCACGCGCCACACATTGTCCTCGCCCGACCATCCGACGCGCGGGATCGGTGCGGCAAGGCGCTGGGCGGCGGCCGAATTTGCGAAGATCGGCAAGGCGTGCGGCGGCTGCATCACCGTCGAGCAGATCGACCGGCGCTTTACTGGCCCGCGCGCACCCAATGGCGTCAATGTCGTCAACGTGCTGGGGGTGCAGGCGGGGACGGGCAATCCCGATGCCGTGATCATCATCTCCGCGCATATCGACAGCCGCGTGTCGGACGTGGCCGATTTCACCAGCGACGCGCCTGGCGCCAACGACGACGGCTCGGGCGTGGCGCTGGTGCTCGAGGCCGCACGCACCTTGAGCAAGGAAAAGTTCGCGCCGACGATCATTTATGCGGTGCTCTCGGGCGAGGAACAGGGGCTGTGGGGCGGTCGGCTGATCGCGGAGACCGCGCGCGCTCGCGGCTGGCAGGTTCGCGCGCTGCTCAACAACGATATCGTCGGCAATACCGAGGGTCAGGACGGCCGCCGCGTGACCGACCGGGTGCGCGTGTTCAGCGAGGGGATCCGCGCTTCGGAATCGCTGGCCGAGGCGATGGCGCGGCGCGGCAGCGGGGCCGAGGATGACGGGCCTTCGCGCGCCGTCATGCGTGCGGCGCAGCGCGTCGGCAAGGCGCGCAGCGATCTGGGGCTCGAGGTGTTCGGCGTGCGTCGTCCGGATCGGTTCAGCCGCGGCGGCGACCATCTGCCCGCGCTCGAACTCGGCTATCCGGCGATCCGCTTCACCGTAGGGGTCGAGAATTACGACCACCAGCATCAGGACATTCGCGAGGAAAACGGCCGCAAGTTCGGCGACACCATCGACGAGATGGACTTTCCCTATCTCGCCCGCGTCACCGCGCTCAACATTGCGGTCATTCGCGAACTCGCCAGCGCGCCCCCTGCCCCTGCCAGCGCAGTGCTGGGCGGCGCGCTGAGCAGCGACACCCAGGTCAGCTGGCCCGAGGTTCCTGGCGCGGCGCGCTACAAGGTCTATTGGCGCAGGGCCGATGCGCGCGACTGGGAGCAGTCGCAGGAGACTACCGATACCAAGCTGACGCTGCCCGGTGTAATTGTTGACGATCATTTCGCGGGTGTAGCGGCAGTTGCAGAAAATGGAGCAGAGAGCGCGATTACATTTGCGGGTCTACCGCCTCGACAGTAAGCGTGTTAGGCTGAGTTTACAGTTTCCTGGTTAGGGACGAGCCATGAACGACTGTTCTTCGTGCATCGTGCGGAACCGCGCGATCTGTTCAAGCCTGACGCCCGACGAGCTCGCACTGCTCGGCAAGATGGGACGGCGTCAGAAGGTCAAGGCCGGGCACACGCTGCTCTGGGAGGGCGATGACGCGCCCGTGGTCGCCAATGTGCTCGAAGGCGTGCTCAAGCTGGTCGTCGCCGCATCGGACGGGCGCGAGCAGATTGTCGGGATCGTGTTCCCGTCCGATTTCATCGGCCGCCCGTTCGGCAAGGAAAGCCCGTACAGCGTCACTGCAATGACCGATGCCGAGGTGTGCATCTTCAACCGCAACGCCTTCGACGATTTCGCCAGCGAGCATCCCGATCTGCAGCAGAAGCTGCTCCGCCGCACGCTCGATGAGCTCGACCGCGCGCGCCACTGGATGATGCTGCTCGGCCGCAAGTCGGCGACCGAAAAGGTCGCCTCGTTCCTGCTCGAAATGTCCGATCGCCTGTCGGGCCAGGGCTGCAACGCCGATGGGTCCTTGAACGGCTTCGAACTGCCGTTCGGGCGTCAGCAGATTGCCGACATATTGGGCCTGACGATCGAGACCACCAGCCGCCAGCTCACCCGGATGAAGAGCGACGGGCTGCTGTCCCTGCCATCGCGCCGCGAGATCGTGATCCGAAACCGCGCCGCGATGGAGGACATGGCGGGCTGATCCACCCGCCTTGCCGCGTCAGAAGCGGAAGCCGATTCCGGCGCTGATCACCCAGGGATCGAGCTCGTGCCGGGTGCGCAGCACCTCGACGCCATTGGCACGCCAGCTGGCCAGCGGCCGCAGGAAATAGCGCTTCACGTCCGCCGAGATGAACATCCCCTTGTCGTTGACCGGGATGTCGATGCCGGCCTGCAGCGCCGCGCCGACAGTATCGTTGATCTTCTGGCTCGTGGCGCCAAGCGCCCGTGTCGTCGCGCCCGGCTTTTCGTCGATGAAGATGAAATAGCTGGGGCCCGCGCCGATATAGGGCCGGATACCGCCTGGCTTGCCGAAATGATATTTCAGCGTGACCGTCGCCGGCACGATCTTGGCATTGGACACGAGGCCGGCCCCCGCCAGCGCGCCGCGGCCGTCGACATCATGCTCGGTCACCCCGGCGATCGTCTCGACCGACAGCGAATCGGCGAGGAAATATTCGATCGCGACCGTGGGCACGAAATTGTCGTTCGCCTTGGTCTGGGTTCCGGCGGGCAGGCCGATACGATCGACCTTGACGTCCTTGATCTTGCCATCGGGCGCGACCAGCGTGCCCAGGACCTTGAAATGCACTTCGCCCGCCTGTGCCATCGCCTGGCCGGGAAGGGCCAGCGCAGCTGCCGCAAGAGCCAGCGGGATAATCTTGGTGTTCATGTTGATCACTCCTCCTTGAGTGACCGCTTCCCTGCACCCGCACTCGGTTCGTCGCATTGATGCGGCGCAAAAATTTCTTTGACCCGGATCAATGTCTTGGGCGTGCGTCCGGTCCAAACCCCTGCGGAGGAAGCGCGGATTCTGCTGTGAAGCCGCGTGCACGGGGACAAGCGTTATGGATGGTTTGGTATTGAAGGCCGGGGGCTGGCTGGGCCTCGCCCTGCTGGCACTGGCAATGGCGGTAATGGCCGTCGACACGCCCTATGCGGTGCACATGACGATCATGATGATCGCCGCGCTGCTCGCCTTGTGGTTCACCATGAGCCGCGCCGATTATGGTGCGATTGCACGGGGCATTTTGAAGGCACCGGCCGATCAGGGGCAGTATGACGACGATCCCATCCGCTGGGGCGTCATCGCGACCCTGTTCTGGGGAACGGCGGGGCTCGCCGCCGGACTGTTCATCGCGCTGCAGCTTGCCTTCCCGGTGCTCAACTTCAATCTCGAGTTCACGACCTTCGGGCGCTTGCGGCCGCTGCACACTTCGGCGGTGATCTTCGCGTTCGGCGGCAATGCACTGATCGCGACCAGCTTCTATGTCGTGCAGCGCACCTGCCGCGCGCGCCTGGCCTTCCCGTCCATGGCCCGCTTCGTCTTCTGGGGATACCAGCTGTTCATCGTGCTCGCCGCCACGGGATACCTGATGGGCGTGACCGAGGCGAAGGAATATGCCGAGCCCGAATGGTATGTCGATCTGTGGCTGACCATCGTCTGGCTCGCCTATCTGGCGGTGTTCGTCGGCACGATCGTCAAGCGGCGCGAACCGCATATCTATGTCGCCAACTGGTTCTATCTCAGCTTCATCATCACCATCGCGATGCTGCACGTGGTGAACAACCTGTCGCTGCCCGCCACCATTTTCGGATCGAAGAGCTATGCGGCTTTTGCAGGCGTGCAGGATGCGCTGACCCAGTGGTGGTACGGCCATAACGCCGTCGGCTTCTTCCTCACCGCCGGCTTCCTGGCCATGATGTATTACTTCGTGCCCAAGCAGGCCGAGCGTCCGGTCTACAGCTATCGGCTGTCGATCATCCACTTCTGGTCGCTGATCTTCCTCTATATCTGGGCGGGTCCGCACCACCTGCATTACACCGCGCTGCCCGACTGGGCGCAGACGCTGGGCATGGTCTTCTCGATCATGCTGTGGATGCCGAGCTGGGGCGGCATGATCAACGGCCTGATGACGCTCAACGGCGCCTGGGACAAGATCCGCACCGATCCCATCATCCGCATGATGGTCATGGCGCTCGCCTTCTACGGCATGAGCCCCTGCGAAGGCCCGATGATGTCGAGCACGTCGGTCAACAGCCTGTCGCACTATACCGACTGGACCATCGGCCACGTGCATAGCGGCGCGCTCGGCTGGAACGGCATGATCACCTTTGCCTGCATGTACTATCTGGTCCCGCGGCTCTGGGGTCGCCAGCGGCTCTATTCGCTGCGGATGGTCAACTGGCACTTCTGGCTCGCGAGCGCCGGCATCGTCTTCTACGCCGCGTCGATGTGGGTCGCGGGCATCATGCAGGGCCTGATGTGGCGCGAATACGGGGCCGACGGATATCTGGTCTACAGCTTCGTCGAAACCGTCGCCGCGATGCACCCCATGTACCTGATGCGCGCCTTTGGCGGCCTGCTCTACCTCAGCGGCTTCATCATCATGATCGTCAATGTCTGGGCCACGCTGCTGGGCAAGGTCCGCGACGAGAAGCCGATGACCGAAACGCCGCACAATGCCGCAGCCGACCGCCCGCTGGTCGCGGTCCCCGCAGAATAAGGAGCCAGAACCATGGCCGAACCCATTGCCGAACCGCGCTTCAGCCACAAGAAGCTGGAACGCAACATCACCCTGCTGGGGCTGGGCGCGCTCGCCGCCGTCGTCGTCGGCGGCATCGTCGAGATCGCCCCGCTCTTCTGGATCGACAACACGATCGAGAAGGTCGAGGGGATGCGCCCCTATACCCCGCTCGAGCTGTCCGGGCGCAACATCTACATGCGCGAGGGCTGCTATACCTGCCACAGCCAGATGATCCGTCCGTTCCGCGACGAGGTGGAACGTTATGGCCATTACAGCCTGGCGGCCGAGAGCATGTACGATCACCCGTTCCAATGGGGATCGAAGCGCACCGGGCCAGACCTGGCGCGCGTCGGCAAGCGCTATTCGGACGAATGGCACCGCGCGCATCTCGCCGATCCGCGCAGCGTGGTGCCCGAATCGATCATGCCGCCTTATGCGTTTCTCGCCGAGCGCGATCTCGACGCGGGCGACATGAGCGACGACCTGACCGCATTGTCGCGCGTCGGCGTGCCATACAGCAAGGCCGCGATCGCCGCCGCCAATGCAGACCTGAAGGCGCAGGCCGACCCCAATGCCGAGGGTGCCGACGATTTGCAGGCGCGCTATCCCAAGGCGCAGGTGCGCGACTTTGACGGCGATCCCACCCGCATCACCGAAATGGACGCGCTGATCGCGTATCTGCAGATGCTGGGCACGCTGGTCGATGTCGAAAAGGCCGCGCCGCAGGATCAGGGCGATGCGCCTGTGCCTGCAAAGGTCGCCGCTGCCGCTCCGAAAGGAGCCAATCCATGACCTATGACGATCTGCGCCACTTTGCCGACAGCTGGGGCCTGCTCGCCATGACCGTGCTGTTCATCGGCCTGATCGCCTGGCCGTTCCGCAAGGGCGCGCGCCAGCACCATCACGACGCCGCAAACATGATCTTCAGGGAAGACGACAATGTCTGACAAGAGCCGCATCGACGAACCCACCGGCACTTCCACCGTCGGCCATGAATGGGACGGGATCGAGGAGCTGAACACCCCGCTGCCGCGCTGGTGGCTGTGGACCTTCTACGCGACCATCGCCTGGGCGGCAGTCTATGTCGTGCTGTTCCCGGCCTGGCCGATGGTCAACAGCGCCACCCGCGGCGTGCTCGAATGGTCGAGCCGGGGCGATCTCAAGGCTGAACTCGCCGCACAGGACGCCAAGCGCGCGCCGATAGCGAAGGCCATAGCCGCTACCTCCATCACCAATCTGGCGGCGAAGCCCGAACTGCTCGAAGCCGCGATCCAGGGCGGCAGCGCCGCGTTCAAGGTGCATTGCATGCAATGCCATGGCGCGGGCGGTGCAGGCGTGGTCGGTGCCTATCCCAGCCTCACCGACGACGACTGGCTGTGGGGCGGCGACCTGGCTGCCATCGAGACGACGCTGACGCACGGCATCCGCAACCCCGACCATAGCGAAACGCGCTTCAATGTGATGCCTGCCTTCGGCAAGGACGGCATTCTCGATGGCGCCGCGATCAACGATCTGGTGAGCCATGTCCGCGTCATCAGCCGCCAGGAAAAGCCCAGCGCCTCCTCGGCACGCGGTGCCGTGCTGTTCGAGGCGAACTGTGTCGCCTGCCACGGGCCGAATGGCGAGGGCATTCGTGAACTGGGCGGGCCGAAGCTGACCGACGCCGTCTGGCTCTATGGCGGCAGCCGCGAGGCGATCGCGAAGACGATCTACGCTCCGCGCAACGGCGTAATGCCGCGCTGGAACGACAAGCTCGACGCTGTGACCATCAAGATGCTCAGCGCCTATGTCCATTCTTTGGGCGGCGGAGAGGACGCTCCCGCTCCTGTCCTCACCGCTCAGCCCAAAGGGGAGGCCGACAATGGCTAACCCCGACGCCCTTGCGAACGTCGAAGGCCCGCTCTACGCCGCGCGCAAGGGCGTCTACCCCAAAAAGGTGGACGGGCCGTTCCGTCGCCTGAAATGGCTGATCATGGCCGTCACTCTGGCCATCTATTACGGCACGCCCTGGATCCGCTGGGATCGCGGGCCCTATGCCCCCGATCAGGCCGTGCTGGTCGATCTCGCCAACCGGCGCTTCTACATGTTCCAGATCGAGATCTGGCCGCACGAATTCTATTATGTTGCAGGCCTGCTGATCATGGCCGGCATCGGGCTTTTCCTGGTGACGAGCGCGGTGGGCCGGGCCTGGTGCGGCTATGCCTGCCCGCAACCGGTGTGGACCGACCTGTTCCAGCATGTCGACCGGATGATCGACGGCGACCGCAACGCGCAGATCCGCTTGGCCAACGGCCCCTGGACCGCCGAAAAGATCGGCAAGCGCGCGCTCAAATACGGCCTGTATCTGGCCATCGCCTTCTGGACCGGCGGTGCGTGGATCATGTATTTCGCCGATGCGCCCACGCTCACCCGCGAATTCTGGACCGGCGAGGCGGCCTATGTCGCCTATGCCACCGTCGGCGTGCTCACCGCCACCACCTTCGTGCTCGGCGGGTTCATGCGCGAACAGGTGTGCATCTACATGTGCCCCTGGCCGCGCATCCAGACCGCGATGATGGACGAAAAGTCGCTGCTGGTGACCTACAAGGACTGGCGCGGCGAACCGCGCGGCAGCCTGAAAAAGGCGCTCGCGCATCCCGGCAGCGTCGGCGATTGCGTCGACTGCAACCAGTGCGTCGCGGTCTGCCCGACCGGTATCGATATCCGCACTGGCCCGCAGATCGGCTGCATCACCTGCGCCTTGTGCATTGATGCGTGCGACACGGTGATGGCGCAGGTCGGTCGCCAGCGCGGGCTGATCGACTATTGCGCGCTCGACGACGTCGCAGTGGAGCGCGCGGGCGGCATCGCACAACCGGTGCTCAAGACGCTGCTGCGCCCAAGGCTGATGGTCTATTTCGGCATCTGGTGTGCGATCGGCCTCGCGATGCTGTTCACGCTCGGCCAGCGCACGCGGCTCGACCTTGCCGTCCAGCACGAGCGCAGCCCGCTCTATGTCCAGCTGTCCGACGGCATGATCCGCAACAATTACACGCTGAAGCTGCGCAACATGGAGGCGCGCCCGCGCAAGGTGGCGATCAGCGTCAGCGGCCTGCCCGGCGCGCAGCTCTGGACCGAGACCGGCTCGCGCGAAAAGGCGAGCCAGCGGGTCGAGATGACCATCTCGCCCGACAGCGTGACCCGCGTCCGCCTGTTCATCGCCGCACCTGCCGATGGCCCGGCGCGGCAGGACTTCACCATCGCGACCGAGGGCCGTGACGGCGACCCGCGCGGCGATAGCGATACCATCCAGTTCGACCGTCCGGAGGCACAATGATGGCTACCCGCACCGCCCCTCGCCCGTTCACCGGCTGGCACATGACCGGCATCCTGATAGGCTTTTTCGCCATCGTGATGGCGGTCAACTTCGCCATGGCGCGGTTTGCGCTGTCGAGCTTCGGCGGCACCGTGGTCGACAACAGCTATGTCGCCAGCCAGCATTATAACGAACTGCTCGCCAGGGCCGAGGCGCAGGACCGGCTGGGCTGGCAGCCCTCGGTCTGGCTCGACCGCACCCGCCACGTCCGCGTGACGCTGGCACGGCAGGACGCGAAGCTGCAGATCGAGAGCGCCGATGCCATGATCCACCACCCGCTGGGTCGCCTTCCTTCGCAGGCGCTGGTGATGGTCGGCGACGGCCAGGGCGGAATGATCTCGACCAGGATGCTGCCACAGGGCCGCTGGCGGATCGAGCTTGCCGTGACGCATGGCGGCGACGAGGCACGCTATCGGAGGGACCTCAAGTGAACGTGATGACCCGCCTCGCGCCCGAAACGGCGCTGATCGAGCGCGACTTTGCCGTGCCCGATATCCGCTGTGCAGGGTGCATCTCCAAGCTCGAACAGGGTCTGGTGCGCGATGCCCGGATCAGGAGCGCACGCGTCAACTTCACCGAAAAGCGCGTGCACCTGGCACACACCGCCGATGCCGAGATGCCCGATCTGCTCGGCGCGTTCACTTCGCTCGGCTTCGAGGCGCATCCGATCGGCGAAGGGCCGAAGGATGTCGATGGCGAGGCGGCAAGCAGCAGGGAGCTTGTCCGCGCCGTCGCGGTCAGCGGTTTTGCGATGATGAACATCATGCTGCTGTCGGTCTCGGTCTGGTCGGGCGCGGCCGGGGTGACGCGCGACCTGTTCCACTGGCTCTCGGCGGCCATCGCGCTGCCGACAATCGCTTATGCCGGGCGGCCGTTCTTCCGCTCGGCCTGGCGCGCGCTCCGCCACGGGCACACGAACATGGACGTGCCGATCAGCATCGGCGTGACGCTCGCCACCGCGCTCAGCCTCTACGAGACCGCAACGCACGGCGCGCATGCCTATTTCGACAGCGCGGTGATGCTGCTGTTCTTCCTGCTGTGCGGCCGCTGGCTCGACAGCGTGATGCGCGACCGCGCGCGTGGCGGCGTCACCGCGCTGCTGAGGAACATGGGCACCGGTGCGATGGTCGTTGGCCCCGATGGTAGCACCCACTGGACCGATGCGACCGCGCTGCAGCCCGGCATGGTGATGCTGGTGGCAGCGGGCGAGCGCCTCGCCGCCGATGGCGTGATCGTGCAGGGCAGCACCCGGATCGACCTCTCGCTGCTCACCGGCGAAAGCGCACCGCAGGATGCGGCGCTCGACGATGCCGTGCATGCAGGGACGCTCAACATCGACGCGCCGGTGCG
>CAXRCQ010000160.1:0-9087 GCA_964228845.1 Blastomonas sp. | reverse complement strand
CCGCTCGGACAGGTCTATGACCGGCAGAACCAGCCCGCGCAGGTTCACGACCCCGCGGACAAAGGGCGGTGCGTTGGGGATCGGCGTGGTCGGTGACCAGGCACGGATCTCGCGCACGGCCATGATGTCGACGGCCAGCATCCTGGCATCAATCTCGAAGGTAATGAGCTGCATCTGCATGGGAGGCTGCCTTCAATGCGTGACCAGGCGGATGGCCGAGTTGAGCTTGGCCGGATCGAACGGCTTGCCGATCCATCCTGTGGCACCCGCCGCGCGCGCCCTCGCCTTGCATTCGGGCGCGCTTTCGGTGGTGAGCACCAGGATGGGGATGTCGCGCATGTCGGCGCGCGCTCGCAATTGCTCGATCAGGCTCAGACCGTCGAGCCGCGGCATCGTGATGTCGGTGATGACCAGGCGCGGCTCATTGCTCGCCAGCCATTCCAGCGCAGCCACCCCGTCTTCTGCCTCTGCCACCAAGTGACCGCCATCGGTCAGCGCCGCACGCAGCAGCAGCCGCAGGCTCGGGCTGTCGTCCACGGTCAGGATTGCCTTGGTCATGGTCTTCCTCTCCATCAGAACAGCTCCACTTCGCCGGTAGCGACCGGCAGGCGCACCGCTGGGCTTGCGGGCAGCGCGCCCTGGACCGATCGACACCGCACTTTGCCGGTGGCCGGTTGGAGATCCAGCCGCCGCGCCTGCGCGCCCCCGGTGTCCGATCGGACCAGCGCGATGCCGTCGGCCTTGAGGAATCCTTCCGCGAAGAGCGCATTTTCGGTGCCGATAGCGCGCATGCCGCTGTGCAGGTTCGCTCCGCCGTAAAGATGCGCGCGCATCGTCGCGCGGACGGCGCCCTGTTTGAGCATCTCGTTGACCAGCAGCTCCATGGCATAAAGGCCGTAGCGCGTGGCGTCGTCGCCCAGCCCGTTCATCGAATTGGGCGGCGCCGCGAGCAGGAAATGGTTCATCCCGCCCACTTTCGCCACCGGATCGAACAGGCAGCAGGCAATGCAGCTGCCCAATATGGTGGTCAGCACAAGATCGGGGTCGCGCGAAACTTCGAACTCGCCTTGCAGCACGCTATGGCGGATCGTCCTCGAATTGTTGGCGAGATCAGTCAGCATCGGCATAGCTCCAGTATCCGCCCCCCGATCCTGCTCAGCGACAGGACCTCGTTCAACGCTCCCCGCTCCGCCGCCGCGCGCGGCATTCCGTAAACCAGCGCGCTAGCCCGGTCCTGACCGATGGTGTGCATCCCCTTGTCGTGCAACTGCGACAGTCCGTTTGCCCCATCGTCCCCCATGCCGGTCAATATGGCCGCGACGACACTGCCCGAAGGCAATGCGGCCAGCGATCCGAACAGGAAATCCGCCGATGGCCGGTGGCCGCTGACCGGAGGCGCATCGATGAGTCGGCAGCGCGCCGGGCTCCCGGGCTGCACCGCCAGATGGCGCTCGCCTCCTGGCGCGATATAGACCGTTCCGCGTTCGATCGGCATGCCGTCGGCCGCCTCGACCACATGCGGTGCAAGATGCCTGTCGATGCGATCGGCGAACAGACTCGTTATTCCGCCTCCGGGCATATGCTGGACCACCAAAGTGGGCGGCCCGTCGGGAGGATAATCCTCCAGCACCCGGCTGATCGCCTCGACCCCACCGGTAGAGGCAGCGATCGCCACGATCCGTCCATTCCAGCGATAGCATTCAGGGGTAGCGGCAGACCTGATCCTCGGCTGGGCGCTGCTGCTCATGCGCTATGCCCCCTGGCACCTTGCCCTAAAATTCGGACCAGTCTTCCGAAGCGTCGGTGTTGACTGCCATCGCGAGATTGCCGCGCGTCATCGGGCGGGCTGCGGTCCGCGGGTGCCGCCGCGCGGCGGGCGCCGGTTTGCTGATATCATGGACGGTCGAGCCTCGCCCTGCTGCTCCGCTGCCGCCCAGCGAGAAGCGCGAGACAAGACCGGTCAGCTGGTCGGCTTCGGTCGCCAGGCTGCGCGCGGCGGCAGTCGACTCCTCGACCATAGCGGCATTCTGCTGCGTCATCTTGTCCATCTCGCTGACCGCAGTGTTGACCTGCTGCAGGCTGTTCGACTGCGCTGCGGCGAGCTCCGAGATATTGCTGGCCAGGCTGGCGATCTCCGCCACCTTGCCGACGATGCTGTCGAGCGCCTCGCCCGACTGGCCGACCAGTTCCACGCCGCGCGTCACCTGGCGCGAGCTTTCGCTGATGAGCTCCTTGATATGCTTGGCAGCATCGGCGGAACGCTGGGCGAGCGCGCGCACCTCGTTGGCGACGACCGCGAAGCCCTTGCCGGCATCGCCAGCGCGCGCCGCCTCGACCCCGGCGTTGAGTGCCAGCAAATTGGTCTGGAAGGCGATGCCATCGATGACGTTGATGATCTTGGCGATTTCCTGCGCGGACCGTTCGATATCGTCCATCGCCGCGACCGCTTCCTTGACCACCGCGCCGCCATGGGTCGCATCGGCATGCGCAGCCGCCACCGAGCGGTTGACATGCGCCGCGCCATCCGCGGTTTCGCGCACGCCTCCGGTCAGCTGGTCCATTGCCGCAGCCGTCTGTTCCAGCGAGGCAGCTTGCTGTTCGGTGCGCGACGAAAGGTCGTCCGATGCCTGGCTGATCTCGATCGAGCCGGTGTTGATGCTGTCGGCGGTTTCGGAGACCTGGGTCAGCGTCTCGCTGATCCGGCTGCGCATGAACTCGAAGTCCTGCTCCACCTTGGCAAAGGCAGGCGGGAGACCTTCGAGACGGACGGTGAAATCCCCTTTTGCGAGCGATTCCAGCGCCTGGCCGACTTGGGAGATGACGGCCAGGCGCTGGGCTTCCTCCGCACGGAAGTAGCTGGAAAGGGCGATATCCATGTCGAGCAGCGCGCATTTGACCAGCGTGCCGATGATCCTGCCGAGATTGTTGCCCGCAAGGCGCGCGAGCGGGGAGCCCGCCATTGCCTCGTGGATCAACTGCTCGAGCACCATGGCATAGCCGCCGATATACCAGGTCGGTGCGAGCCCGATCCTGGCGTGGACGCTGCCGATCTGCTCGGCCTTTCCGAAATAACTCTCGCCGATCTCGTTCGAGAAGAGTTGAACCCAATGGTTAAGCTGCTTGTCGCGAGCATGGTCCATGTTCTGCTTCGACTTGAAGAACTTGGCGACGTCGGGCGTCGCGGCGATCTTCTCGTAGAAGTCGGCAAGCGCGCCGGGGGCGTGCTTCTGCAGCAGCTTCAGAATGCGCGGAAAGCTCTTGTAATCCTTGCCATCGATGCCGAAGAACGAAAGCCTGTCCTGATTTGCCGATGCTGTATCCATGGCCCTATCCCCATCAAACTATGGGGGGAGTAAGTCCCTGCGTCGTAAAGAAAACCCTAAACATGGTATATCTACGGTAGGCCCCGGCGTCACAAAGATAGTAAACAAAAAGCATCACCGGGGCCGCGCTGGAGTAATGTTTCAGAAGGGCTTGACCGTACCCAGGAAGCAGATGCCGGCAATGGTGATCCAATAGATATAGGCCATCATCCGGCCATATCCGAACTCGCGCTCCAGCGCCGCCTCCTGGACAGGGTCGGGTCCGATCGCCAGCGCCCGGAAGCGTGTCGTCCAGCGCCGCATGATCCAGCGCAGTCCCAGGCCGATGCACAGGGTGAAGCCGTACAAAGTCAGCTTGGCGGCGTACCAGCGCATGCCTTCGCTGGCCTCGAACGGCCCATGACCGAGCAACGAGGAAACGCCCGCAATGAAGATGGCGGGAATCAGAACATAGCGGATCGCCTCGTCACATTTGGTCAGACGGATGCCGATATCGGTCTCGCGCCGGAAAAAGGCAGCCCAGCACAGAGCCAGCCAGGCCGCGACGAAGGCCCACATCGCAGTGAGATAGCCCCCGCCATAAGGCTGAAGCCCATAGATGTTCCCCATATGGAGCCCCAGGGGCAGCAGCAGGATGATGCCGGTGCGCGCCAGGATATCGATACGATAGGCGGTTTCCATATGCCGCCTGCGCTCCTCCAGCGAAAGCGAGCGGTTGATGACGTTGAAACTCGACTGGAAAACGCCCCATTCTCCGCCCAACCAATAGACCATCGCCAGGATATGCACCCAGCGCAGCACCAGCACTTCCTCGATCACTTCATTCCCCCCATGGTGGATTGCAAAATGGCCCTGCCTCCCAGGGCCGTCAGCGCGTTGTCAGCCGCTCGACAATGTCCAGGATCGGCGGGTCAGGCTGTTCCATCGCCTCGACCTCCTGCTGGAAACCGCGCATGACTCTGGCAATATAGGCGCGGGTGTCCTCGCCCCGTTCATCGCCTGCCCGACGATCCGGAGCATAGTCCTCGATGGCCTGACGTTTCAGGCTGCCCCCCGCTTCGAGCAGCCGCTCGACCGTGTCGAGCCGCTCGCGCGTCGCGGAAAGCTCGGCCATCAACGCCAGACTCAGCGAGTATAACCGGTCGAGTGCCGGCTCATCGAAAAAGGCGGGGCGGCGACCCTTGGCGCGCGCGCCCGATCGGGCGATCCAGTCCAGTCCTTCGGTCATGCTGCCAACTCCTGTGCCGGCGCGGCCTTCCACGCGCCATAAGCGTTCCAGATTGCGGCGCGGCCATAGTCCTCCTGACCGCCGTCGGGCGAAGGTGGGAAGATCGTCGGATCAGCCACGGCGCGCACGCCGACGGAGAACTGGTCCGCACGATCGAATCCTGCCTCGGCCATCGCGTCGGTCATGCTCACCCCATGCATCGCCGACCAGAATGGCTCATTATTGTTGAAAGCGTCCCAATCACGCATGAACTGTTCGAACAGCGGCATATCCGGGCCATATTGCGGCTGCTCGACATGCAGCATCAGCCCCCCGGGCTTGAGCACGCGCCACGCCTCGGCGAGGATGCGCGGCATCGACGCCGCAGACAGCTCGTGCAGGAACATGGTCGTCTGCACCCAGTCGAAATGATTGTCGGGGAAGCGTGACAGATCTTCGCCATCGGCCTGGACGAAGCGGATATTTGTCACGCCCAGCCCCGCCGCACGCGCGGCGCCATAACGCAGGCTTGCGCCTGCCGTGTCGATCGCGATCACTTCGGCCTCGGGATAGCCTTGCGCGATCGGCACCGCGTTATGGCCGACAGTGCAGCCGATATCGAGGATGCGCTGGGGTGACCAGCCGGGCCGGTTGGCCTTGGCCCAGGCCACCACAGCCTGGCCCCCGCCATCATTGAGCGCGCCCAGAGCACCGCCAGTGGTCGCGAACAGGCCGACATCGTAATTTGCGCCGACCGTGACATCACCCGGGCGCTCTTCGGAATGATAGCCGCCGGGCTGGCAGTGAATGTCGACACAGGTCTGATAATAGGGCTGACGGATCGCGGGATCGAGCTCGAGCTGACCCGAATGCTCGTTGAACTGGCGCGCCAGTGCATCGAGTTCGTCGAGCTGCCGCAGGACCGTCTGCCGACCGTTCATCTGCCGCATTTCCATCGCGTTGCGCTTCAGCGCGGACCACATGCGGTGAAACGGATCGCGGTTCATGACATCGCGGATCTCGTTGCGGTGCATCGGGTCGCGGCCATGATCGGCGCGAAAGGCGGGCAGCACCCGATTGTCATAGGCCAGCTGGTTTCCGCGCCCAAGGGTACCCGACAGATAGCGGTTGAAATGCGTGAGGAAATTGAAGCGCGCAGCCTCGTCATGCCGGGTTCGCGGCATCATCGGGTGGCGCGCCAGCGCGGTATAGGGTGGCGGCAAGTCCATCGTCATCGTCTCGTGCCTTTCGGTTGCCGAGCGGACGCCGGGGCCCGCCGGATAGGAGAGGCCGGACGCCAGCAAGCCAGCATCCGGAGCCGATATTTGTACGGACAACATCCGGTCACGAATTGATCGGGATCAAAATTCGCGCAAAAAAGCCCGGCGATCGTAAGGGAAAGGAAACCCGGTTGGTGCGCCCGACAGGATTCGAACCTGTGGCCCCCAGATTAGGAATCTGATGCTCTATCCTGCTGAGCTACGGGCGCATTGCGCTGCGGTTTAGCCAAGCGGGGGCTGCAAGGCAATCATTTCGGCAATGGGCTGCAGTCAGTTCTTGGCGTCGGGCGGAACCACCGGAAAGAGCAGCGGCGCGACTGTCACGCCTTCCTCGACAAGCGCGGCGGCTTCGTCGGGATCGGCCTGACCATGGATCGGCGCGTGCTCTTCCTCGCCATAATGCATGGCACGCGCCCGGTCGGCAAAGCTCCTGCCCACCCATGTCGATTGTTCGAGCGCCTTGGACTGCATCTGCGCCAGCGCCTGGAGCACCGCCTGCACCTTGGCGACGTCACTAGCTGAAGGCGCGGGGGTGTTACTGATGCTGACGGTGGCCGGATCGCTCGCTGGCGGGTCGATCACGGCGGGCACCGACGCCGATCGCTGGTTGCCTTTGGCGTTCAGGCGCGGCGCCATCACCGCCTTGCCGACCTCGGTCGAGCCGCAAAAGGCGCAGGCGACCAGCCCGCGCGCGCGCTGATCCTCGTAAGCCTGGCTCGAAGCGAACCAGACCTCGAAGACATGATCGTTATCGCATTTGAGGTCGTAGACGATCACGGACGCACCGCCTCCGCGACCGGTCTGCGGTTGGCGATAACCGGGACGCGTGACCGCACATCAGCGACACGGGTCAGGTCGACCTCGGCAAAGCCAAGGCCCGGTGCCTCGCCCATATCGAGCAACAGATCGCCCCAGGGATCGATGACCAGGCTGTGGCCATAGGTGCTGCGGCCGTCTTCGTGCGTTCCAGTTTGCGCAGCGGCGACGACAAAGCATGCGTTTTCGATCGCCCGCGCACGCAGCAGGACATGCCAGTGCGCCTGCCCAGTAGGGACCGTAAACGCCGCCGGCACCGCGATGATATCGGTTCCGGCGCGACTCAATGCGGAATAGACTGCCGAGAAGCGGATATCATAGCAGATCGACAGCCCCAGCACCGCGCCGGGCAGCTGGACCGCCACCGCCTGCTCGCCGCCTTCATAGACGGCGGATTCGCGCCAGCTCTCGCCCGAGGCCAGATCGACGTCGAACAGGTGGATCTTGTCATAGCGCGCCGCGATGCTGCCATCCGGCGCGATCACGAACGCCCGGTTGCGCCATTTGGCATCGAGCGTGTCGCCCCTGACCGCGAGCGAGCCCAGATGCACCCATAGCCCGTGTTCGGCAGCAGCGGCACGGACTTCAGCGAGCACATGATCCTCGCCTTCGCTGCGGATCGTCTCAGCCGCGCGCACGCGGTTGCGATCGATCAGGTTCGACATTTCCGGAGTGAAAAGCACATTCGCGCCGCCGGTCTTGGCCTCGCGCACCGCCTGAACAAGAGTGGCGGCGTTTTCCGCAGGGTCGATCCCGGCGGTCATCTGCAGCACGGCAACCTTCATTGCAGACGGTCCGTGGTCACAACCCCAGCAGCGGGTCGAGCTTGCCCGCGCGGTCGAGTGCGGCCAAGTCGTCCGATCCGCCAATATGCTGGTCGTCGATGAAAATCTGCGGCACCGTGCTGCGACCGCCAGCGCGGCGGATCATCTCGGCCTTGGGCTCACCCCCCATCGACACCTCGGTCTCGTCGAACTCCACCCCCTTGCTGCTCAGCAACGACTTTGCCCGGTAGCAATAGGGACAGGTAAATTTGGTGTAGATTTCGACTTTGGCCATGAATGCGTCCTCCGCTCCCGATATTTGGGGGTTTTCCGCAGAAATGCAACAGCCGCGCCACGGACCTGTCATATGTCCAGCCCCTCATCGGCATCGCGCAGCACCCGCGCCCAGCAGAAGATCGTCACCTTCGCGGCACCTGCCCGTTTGAGCACCCGCACGCATGCACGCGAAGTGGCACCGGTGGTATAGACATCGTCGATCAGCAGCACGTGCCTGCCCCGGATGCGCTCGCGCCGGTCCTTCGCGATCTCGAACACGCCGCGCACGGCAAGCCCGCGCTGCTTGCGCGTCATCCCCTTGAGCGGCGGCGTGGCGCGGATGCGGCGCAGCACATCGCTTTCGACCGTCAGGCCATGTGGCCGCGCCAGTTCGCGCGCGATTAGGATCGACTGGTTGAACCCGCGCCGCCACAGCCGCCAGCGGTGCAGCGGCACCGGAACGAGCACGAGATTGCGCTTGTCCTCGGGAAGATGTCTGTGCAAATGCCGCGCGATCAATCGCGCAAGGCCGATCTTGCCGCCATGCTTGAGCTTGAGCACGATTGCGCGCGACAGGTCGTCATAGAGCACCGCCGCCTTGATGCCATCGTGCAGCGGCGGTTCGGCGAGGCATTCGGCGCAGACAAGATCTGCATCGCGCCCTTCCGAGAACGGCTTGCCGCACGATGCGCAACTCGGATCGCTGATGAAGCGCAGCGCGCTCCAGCATTCGGAGCAGAACTGCAGGTCATCCTCGACCAGCACGCCGCAGCCGGGGCAGCGCGGGGGCAGCACCAGGTCGACCAGCGGGCGCAGGGCGGTGGCAAGCGACATGCCCCCTTGTCGCGCGGCTCCGGCACCGGCACAAGGCCGCGATGAACCAGGACGCCCCGCCTCGCCAGCTTTTCTCGCCCGCACGCCGCCGGCTCGCTATAGCGCGCGGCGAACGGCTGGCGCAGCAGAGCGGCGCTTTCCTTGCCGATCATTTGGCGGAAGAAATTGTCGAGCGGCTCGGCTGGGTGACCCGCGACTTTTCCGATGTGCTGGTGCTGGGCATGGCCCCGCCGAGCCTGGTGGGAGCGCTGGAGGCCAGAGGCATGCGTCTGACGCTGGCGGGTCCGATCGGGCGCGACATCGAGTGTGACGAGGACCTGCTGCCGTTCAAGCCGGAAAGCTTCGATCTGGTAATTGCTCTGGGCACGCTCGACAGCGTCAACGACCTGCCCGGCGCGCTCATCCAGATCAACCGCTCGCTGCGTCCCGACGGGCTGATGATGGCGGCGATGATCGGGGCAGGCTCGCTCCCGCGCCTCAAGGCGGCGATGCTGGCGGCCGACGAAGCGAGCGGGCGCGGCGTGGCGGCGCGGATCCACCCGCAGATCGACGTGCGCGCGGCGGGCGATCTGCTCCAGCGCGCCCGC
>CAXRCQ010000159.1:0-15512 GCA_964228845.1 Blastomonas sp. | reverse complement strand
AATCTCAGTCTCTCGAGCCGCGCCACCAGCGGCGACTATTCCGATATGCTCGCCATGCTCGGGACCGGATTGGTGGTGACGCAATTCCAGGGCGGAAAGACCGATCCGGCCAGCGGCAACTGGACGCAGGCGATCCGTGGGCTCTGGGTCGAGGACGGCCAGGTCGTCCATGCCGTTACCGACATGACACTCGCTGGCAGCATGCCGGCCATGCTGACGAGCATCCGCGCGGTCGGAAAGGATGTCGAGCGCGTCGGTGCCATCCGGACCGGCTCGATCCTGATCGATGACATGCAAATGGGAGGCAGGGCATGAACGGTGGCGACATCGCGATGGACAAGGCTCGCGCCCGGCTGCTTTGGCCTGCAGGGCTTGATGAGGCAATCATCAGCCGCAGCCTGCGCGAACTTGCGGGCAGCGGTACTGATCTGGCCGACCTGTATTTCGAGGCGACGACCAGTCGCAGCTGGCAGCTTGAAAGCGGGCGGGTCACGCAGGGCAGCTTCGCCACCCGTCAGGGCGTGGGGGTCCGCGCCGTTCATGCCGGACAGGTGAGCTTCGCACATTCGGCCGACATGCGCGAAGCAGCGTTGATGGATACGGTGCGCGCGGTGGGCACGCTCGCGCGGCGTGGTGCGACGACAAATTCTTATGCGGCAATTCCTCTGCAGCATCGTGGGCAGGGCCATGATCTTTATCCCGCGATCGACCCAGTCGAATTCAGGGATGCAACCGCCTGGATCGCGTTTCTGGAACGCATCGACGAACGTGCCCGCGCGACAGATCCGCGCATCGTCCGGGTCGATGCCAATGTCCGCGCGAGCGAATCCACCATTCTCGTAGCTGATATCGAGGGCCTGCTGGCTGGCGACGTTCGGCCGGTGACCATTCTCTCGATGGTGGTGATCGCCGAGCAGAACGGCCGGCGCGCGCGAGGGCAGGCGGGACTGGGACGCAGAGGCGGCTTGGCGAGCTTCTCCATCGCCGAGGTCGATTCAATGGTCGCGGCCGCCACACGGATCGCGCTGCAGAACCTCGACGCCATTCCCGCGCCTGTCGGCGAGATGCCGGTGGTGCTGGGCCCCGGCTATCCGGGCGTGCTGTTTCACGAGGCTGTCGGACACGGCCTGGAAGGCGATTATCATCGCAAGCATTTATCGGCTTTTGACGGCAAGATCGGCGAACGGATTGCCGCGCCCGGCATAACCGTCATCGACGATGGCGGGATGGTCGGTCGGTTGGGGTCTCTCGGCATCGATGACGAGGGCACTGCCCCCGATCGCACAGTGCTGGTCGAAGACGGCATGCTCACAGGCCTGATGCAGGACCGGATGAATGCCGGGCTGATGAATGCTCGTTCCACCGGCAACGGTCGTCGTCAGTCCTACGCACATCTGCCGATGCCGCGAATGACCAATACCTATCTGGCCAACGGAACGGCCAACCCGGCGGATATCATTGCCTCGATCGACCGCGGTATCTATGCGACCGAATTCGATGGTGGCCAGGTCGATATCGTGACCGGCCGCTTCAATTTCACCACCCTCGCCGCCTGGCTGGTCGAGAAGGGCAGGCTCGTTGCACCCGTGCGCGGTGCGACGCTGATCGGCGTCGGGCATGAGGCGCTGCGTCATGTTTCGATGATCGGAAACGATATGGCGCTCGACAGCGGCATGGCTACCTGCGGCAAGCAGGGACAGTCGCTCCATGTCAGTGTCGGTCAGCCCACGCTGCGTGTCGACCGGATGATGGTTGGCGGACAGTCTGCTTGAGCCTGCAATTTCTCCCCCTCCCTCCCCAAAGGACAATTCCATGCGTGACGCAACCGAGCTGAATTTTGACGAGATCGTTCTCAGGAACGAGAAGCCGGTGCTTGTCGATTTCTGGGCACCCTGGTGCGCGCCGTGCAAGGCGCTGGCCCCGACATTGGATGAGCTTGCGCAGGAATATGCCGCCGAAATGGAGATCGTGAAGGTGGATATCGAAGCCAATCCCGCGCTCGCCGAACGATTTGAAGTTCGGGGAATCCCGCTGCTGATGGTCGTAAGGCACGGCAAGGAGGTGGCGCGCACCTTCGGTACGCTTTCGCGCACGCGCCTCGATGCCTTTGTCGATGAACATGTGAGCGCTGATTGATGCGCACGTTTCACGCGGATCCGGCTATCAAGGCGCAGGCGCTCGACAGGCTGCGAAGGCACATTGCGGCGGGAAGTTTCGTGTATTTCCCTGCATGGCAGGACGGGAATGCCAATGCCATCGGTGCCGTGGTGGAAGCCGATGACACTCCGCTTTATGCTGAGACGCTTGGATATCCGCTGGCACTGGCCGAAATGCTGCCGATGTTCGTCAACGGATTTCTCCCGCTCGCAGAGGCGGCGCGTTTTGCCGAGGCATGGCTTGATCGCACGCCGATAGGTGCCGATCTGACAGGAATTGTGCCACAGCTGATCATCGAACTGCTGGGCGCTCCGGCCTTGACAAGCGTGACTGCCCGCTACCCTGAGCTGGAGCGATTGCGCACCGACATCATCGCCTTGCACCGG
The DNA here is from genome assembly GCA_964228845.1 of Blastomonas sp. Taxonomy (GTDB): domain Bacteria; phylum Pseudomonadota; class Alphaproteobacteria; order Sphingomonadales; family Sphingomonadaceae; genus Blastomonas. The sequence continues at coordinate 12,969 of CAXRCQ010000159.1, read as the reverse complement.
CAATCGCTGCGCGCAGAAGCACCGGATCGCAAGGCCTGGAAGGCTGTCCGGCTGTCAGCGGTCGCGGCAACCGACAGGCTGGAGGGGAGCAAGGTCGATCGTCACGCGGGCCAGGTGGTGGAATCAGCGGCTTGGCCTGGCACGATGCGCACCGTGCTTCGCGATACCTTGGCAGGTCTCAGCACCTTCGAAATGCATCTCGCGCTCGCCGCGATCGGCTGGACCGAGGACGATGAAAGCCGCGTCTTCCATATACGCCAGCAGGCCGAAATCGACGGTCATCTCGCGGAATTGCACGGCATCGAGCGCCTGCTGGCAATCCTTGACGCCGACCATAGCGCGCTGGCCGTGCAATTTCGCCGACGAATGAATGCGATGGAGGAATCGCGTCAGCGATACCGCAGCACGGGCTGGAGAGTGATCGAACTGATGGAAGGCACGCCGACCGCGGTCTGAACCGATGGCGGTGGCTTGGGAATTCGGGGGAGGATATGCAGGACAAGGTTCAGCTCCGCACGGAGCACAGCAAGGTGCTGGTCATCGGATCAGGACCGGCAGGTTATACTGCCGCGATCTATGCTGCCCGGGCCGGGCTGGCACCCACGCTGATCGAAGGGCCGCAGCCTGGCGGGCAACTGACCATCACGACCGACGTCGAAAACTGGCCAGGCGACGAGAGTGTATTGGGGCCCGACCTGATGGCGCGAATGCGCGGTCAGGTTCGAAGGGCAGGGGTCAATCTTGTCAGCGACCTGATTGCCAGTGTGGACCTTTCGGAAGCGCCCTTTGTTGCCATAGCGGATGGCGGCCTGCGGTACACGGCCGACACGATGATCGTCGCTACAGGAGCCTCGGCGCGCTGGCTGGGGCTGGCCAGCGAGTCCGAATATCGCGGACGCGGCGTGTCCGCCTGCGCTACTTGTGACGGCTTCTTCTATCGCGGCAGGGTTTGCGCCGTCGTGGGCGGCGGCAACACCGCAGCGGAAGAAGCGCTGTACCTCACCAACTTTGCCGAAAAGGTCTATCTGATCCATCGTCGGGATGCATTGCGCGCCGATCGGACCAATCAGGCGCGGCTCGAGGCCAATCCGAAGGTAGAGATTATCTGGAACGCCGAGGTGGTCGAGATACTGGGAAATGCCGAAGGCGTGACCGCGCTCAGCCTGCGCGCCACGCGCGATGGCATGTTCTGGACGCTGGCCGTGCACGGCCTCTTTGTCGCCATCGGGCATGATCCCGCCACAGAATTGTTCAAGGGCCAGCTCGTGCTGGATGGCGACGGCTATATCCGGGTGGCGCCCGGATCGACGGCCACGAGCGTTCCCGGCGTGTTTGCCGCTGGGGACGTTCAGGACAGGCTTTTCCGTCAGGCAGTCACCGCAGCAGGCATGGGGTGCATGGCCGCGCTGGAGGCCGAAAGATTTCTGGCGGCGCATCATCATGCCTTGGCCGCTAATTATCAATCCGATGATGCGATCCTTGCCTGACGCGCGATTCCATCAAGTGTCGGCCCAGGGTCGCGGCGGCATCGTCGCGGCTCTGACTGGTCCAGATTGGCCCGATGAATCCCACCCGATCGCGCATGCGCTTCTTCTCGGCCAGATGCCCCTGCATTGCGGGCCCGACTTGTTCTCACCCTGTTTTCAATCGTGCACAGTTGCGACCAGCGCACGGATCATCAAGGCCTCCAAAGTGAAGCGCAGGTCAGGGACCCTGCGAGGGAACAGGCGTTCGAACAGCGCCGCAACCAGAATGCTGCGTCGGCGAGCAAAGACCCTGCGTCTGCCCGCGTTCTTTCGCCTCGCGCAGGCGCGGCAAGCGGATGATGTCGCGCTGAAACAGCGCAAGGGGCAGCCTCAACCGGTCCATGGCGCAAGGCTTGACAGCGGCTCCGGCCGAAGTCTCGCGCCGCCACTGCCCCGGAACCTTGCGCGCCCGAAGTCTAGCAGTACCCGACATGCGGCGCGCAACATCAGGACGAAACATCGTTCCGCCCGGTTGGCGATGCGGGCGAGCGGCGCCCGCTGCCGTCAGTCGATCCGGACCCGTCGCTCCTTTTGGAGACCTGCCGAATGAGTCCCTGTTCTATCCTGAAACATTGGCGGGCGGAGAGCATTCGCCGCATCGAGGCGGATTATAATCGCTCCGCCGACACGCATCTGATCAAGCTCGATCTGCCGCGCTATCCGGGCATCACGCTGTACCTGAAGGATGAAAGCTCGCACCCGACCGGCCGCCTCAAGCACCGGTTGGCGCGCTCGCTGTTCCTCTATGCGCTGTGCAATGGCTGGATCGGGCCCGACACCTGCGTGATCGAGGCCTCGTCGGGATCGACAGCGGTGAGCGAGGCCTATTTCGCGCGGATGCTGGGGCTGCGCTTCATCGCGGTGGTGCCTGCGAAAACGGCGTCCGCCAAGCTCGACGCGATCCGCTTCCAGGGCGGCGAAGTCCACAAGGTCGATGATCCACGCACGGTCTACGATGTCGCGCATCAGCTCGCAGAAAAGACCGGCGGCCATTATCTCGACCAGTTCACCTATGCCGAGCGCGCGACCGACTGGCGCGGCAACAACAATATCGCCGAGAGCATCTTCGCGCAGATGGCCGGGGAGGAGTTTCCCATCCCGACCTGGATCGTCTGTGGCGCGGGTACGGGCGGCACCTCAGCGACGATCGGCCGCTACATCGCCTATCAGCGCCATCCGACGCGGCTATGTGTTGCCGATCCGGTCCATTCCGTCTTCCACCGTCATTTCATTGATCCGGCGCGCGCCTCGCTGCCTGACGGTTGCGCAAGTCTTATCGAGGGCATCGGCAGGCCCAGGGTGGAGCCGAGCTTCATTCCTTCGGTCATCGACCGAATGATCGCGGTGGAGGATGCGGACAGCATTGGTGCGATGCGCGCCTTGTCCGCTCGACTGGGCCGCCCGGTCGGCGGTTCGACCGGCACGAACCTGATCGCCTGCGCGAGGCTGGTTGAAGAGATGCATGCTGCCGGCAAACGCGGTTCGATCGTGACCATCCTGTGCGACGGAGGCGAGCGATATGCCAGCACCTATTATTGTGATGACTGGCTGGCTGCGAATGCACTGGCCTGGCAGGATGCAGAACAGGCTGTTGTTGCTTTGACAGCCGGCTCGTAAGCGGGCCGCGAAGGCTCCCGGTTCGCCCGGACTATCGGTGCCACAAGGATCGCGACCGCATGAGCGCGTGTTTGGCAAGCGCAAGCAGCTACGCCGCATCAACACCCTCTGCGACGAGATCGTCCTGTGTGCCGAAAGCTTCCTCAATCTCGCCGCAACACGCAAATGTCCCGAGTGCCTTGTCAACTCGGCCTGGAATGAAATCTGCGCATGGTGCCGCGTGGATCGTCGGCAACGGTAATCGTGTCATCGAAGATCAGCGTCGCGCGGCGCGCGGTGTCATAGGCTGGCCAATGCGGAATGCGTGGGTTGTCCGGCGTGCCGTTTGCGGCAAAGGCGGCCCAGCTCGATGCGATGGCCGCAGCCAGGTTGACGGCTTCGGGTGACGATCCGTTGAGCGCGCTGCGGGTGTTGTACAGGCTCGGGGCAACGTCGATGCCATGCACCGCGCCGAACCGTCCCCCTGCTGCCGGGCTGGGTGCCTTCCACAAATAGGTCCAGACCGGTGCGCCGCCCTGCTGCGCCTTGCGTTCAGCCTGGGCAAAGGCGCTTTTCCGGAAGGTGCGATCGGTGTCCATCCGCGCGGCGAGCAGGAAGGGCTTCTCATCAGGTGCCTCGGCACGATAGGCGGCAACCGCGTCCGCAGCATCCTCGCCGAACAGCTTCTGCGCGAATGTCATCAGCCCTGTTTCGGTCATCGCGAAATCGGCCATGCGATAGGCGCGTTCGTCGAGCGCGCTGGAGATGATCATCGGTACGTCGGCAGAGACAGCCGGGGCATCCGGGTCCCATGGGTGGCGGGGAAGGGCGATGCCATCAATGACCGGCGCGAACGCCCCCGGCGCTTCGCCCTTGGCCCGATCGGCCATTTCCAGCTTGGCCTGGGTTTCGAGAAGGGTCGTCCAGGGCACCTGCTGCAACTGGCGGGCATTTTCGGGCGCGATGTCGAGCGCTGCGAGCAGGCGGCGGGTGGCGGCCGATGCCATTTCCGGCGGCATCATGCGCAGCGCCGATCCGCTCATCACGCCTGCGCGGTGGAACAAGCCCCTCGCCGAGGGCATCGCCATCAGTACGCTGGTCTTGGCACCCCCACCCGACTGGCCATAAACCAGCACGCGCGATGGGTCGCCGCCAAATTCGGCGACATTCTGTTGTATCCAGGCCAGCGCAGCGACGATGTCCTGCATTCCGACGGTGCCCGATGTCGCGAAATCGGATCCGGCAAATTCTGGCAGGTGGAGGAAGCCAAAGGTGCCAAGCCGATGATTGATGGCGATCACGACGCTGTCGCTGAAACGCGCCATCTGCTCGCCATCCATGCCCACGGAATTGCCCGATCCGCTGTAGAATCCGCCGCCGTGCAGCACGACGATGACCGGCTTCCTGGCATTGGCATCGATGCGCGGAGTCCAGAGGTTCAGCGTCAGATTGTCTTCCCCCATGCCGGAGGGATTGCGATCGACCATGATGAGGTCGGCATAGACAGACCGCCGGTCTCCCGGCACCTGCGGAGCGACATCGCCCCAGTGCAGGGCATCGCGCACACCGGGCCAGCTTTCTGGCGGCCGCGGCGGCATGAAGCGGTTTGGTCCCGACGTGTCGGCCGCATAATGCACACCCCTGAAGATCGCGACGCCGCCCGAGGAAAGCCCGCGCAGCTTGCCTTGGGCGGTCTCGACGATCGGGAACAGCGTGTTGCCCAGTGCCGGTTCGACCATGAGGGCAAGGCCGCTTGCCAGACCTGCCGCGATTGCTGTCCTGCGTGACATCATGTCTCTCTCCTCGTGCTGCCGTCCGCTCCGGGATCGGTCCGTGACGCTGACACTAGAACCAATTGAGCATATGTGTTAAGCCCTTTTTCGATAAATGGGTATGGAAACATCATTTGCGATCAGGCTAGGGCTTCGGGTGAGGAGGGTGATGGCGGTTGGATGTATTCCGGTTGAGACACATACGGTAATTTGGAGCGAAATCAGCTGATGCTGACAAGGTGACGCAGCTCGGGCATGGGCGCGAGACCAGCGGCGAATCACGCTTCGCTGTCTTCAGGAGAGGAAATCTGAAAATGAAGTTTGCCGAGGCAAGTCGAGCGACTCGGCTACGCACCGCGCCTGACAGTTCAACGCCCCAGCGGCGGTGGGCGCGCATCCATCTGACTGGCCTCATGAACCTCTTGCAGCCCATGTTTCTGTCGGACGGGGTGACGCTGGATGAAGAGGCCATCCGCATCGATGTGCGCGCCGCGATCGCGCAGGGCTTCTCGGGCACGATGCCGATGCCGAACTGGACGGTGCCAGGCACCGCCAATTGGGACCGGTTCCACCGAATTGTCTGTGAGGAGGCGCGGGGCAGGATTGCAGTGCATGGCATCGTTGCCGGACGTGACTCGGACGCCGACCGCGCAACGCTGCGCGCACTCGAACGGCACGGGGTCGATCTTGTCCTGCTGGCGTCGAGCTATCCGCGAGATGTCGATGCGCAAGGACTTCACGATCTGATGGCAGCGCGCATCGATGCGACGGCCTTGCCCGTGATGCTGTATGCCGCGACCGGGCGCCGGGCCTTTGCCGCGCTGGGGCCTGAAGGGCAGCCGCTGGACGTCTTCGACCGGATTGCAGAACGTCCGCAGGTGGTTGCGGTCAAGGTTTCGCAGACCGTATCGGAGACCGCGACATTGTCGCTTTGCCGGACGCTTGGCGACCGGCTGTCGATCGGCCCGGTCAATCTGGAATTCCTGCCCCGGATCGCCCGGCAGTTCCGCATTGCATGGAGCGGGCAATGGAATGGCGAGGCGATCCAGACCCCGGTCGACAAAGTCGGCTTGCGGTTGCTGGAAGCGTCGGCAAGCGGCGACCTTGATCTGATGGATGCGCTTGCCCAGCGGTTGCAGCCGGTACTCTCCCATTTCTTCGCGGTGCAGGCGCCGGTCCTCGCCAAGGGGGCGCATCCCTGGCCGCACAATCGCTATTATCAATGGCTGGGCGGAGGCAATGGTGGCCTGCCGCCTGCAGATCCCCATGCGCCCGACGGCGCCGTCCCCGTGCTCGATGCAGCGGCCAGGACGGCTATCCGGGCGGCCTTTCGCGCGGCTGGGCTGGAGCCGGTCGATGCAGATGATGACGATCAGTTCATCGTCGGACGGGCGGCGTGGTCGCGCGGACAGCGGCCCGATACGACAAGACAGGCGAGCGGATATTCGCGTACGTGAGAGAGGACGGAAAGACCATGAGAAGAGCTCTGACCAGCAGACTGTCGTTTGCGACGCTGATCCTGAGCGCGGTCGCGCCGGTGGAGGCGGTGCCATCGCGCGAAGCGGCTTCACCCATGTTGCAAACCCGTTTCGGACCGGTGGTGGGCCGGGCCGAGGGAAGCAAGGGGCAGGTGCGCGTCTATCGCGGTATCCGCTATGCCGCCTCCACCGAAGGACGTCGCTTTCAGCGCGCGATCGATCCCGCACTCTGGACAGCGCCTGCGGACGCCAGCGCCTTCGGCAGCGATTGTCCGCAAATCCAGGCCGGCGAGGTTCCGGTCTTCGCCTCATGGGCCAATCCGCGTGGAATGAGCGAGGATTGTCTGTTCCTGAACGTGTGGACGCGCGGCCAGAACGATGGGAAGAAGCGACCCATCATGGTCTGGCTGCATGGCGGCGGCTATGTCACGGGTTCGGGATCGAGCCATGGCTATGATGGCGCGCGGCTGGCCGAGCGCGGCGACGTGGTCGTGGTCACGCTGAACCACCGGCTGAATGCCTTTGGCTATAGCTATCTGGCCCAGGCGAGCGACGATCCGCGCTATGCCGATGCGGGCAATCTGGGCAGCCTCGATATCATCAAGGCGCTGCAATGGGTACGCGACCATGCCGATGCCATTGGCGGGGATGCCGGCAATGTCACCATTTTCGGCGAGTCAGGCGGTGCGGCCAAGGTGTCCACGCTGATGGCGATGGCCGATGCGCGCGGTCTGTTCCACCGTGCGATCGCGCAGTCGGGCTCGATGTCGCTATCGGGTTTCGATCCGCGGCTGGCGTCGGCGCTGGCGAGGGATCTGCAGGCGACGGCGGGGGCAGCGACCGTGGAAGATCTTGCGGCGCTGCCGATGGAAGCGCTGATCAAGGCGATGGCGCAATCGCGCAGCCGGGGTGCCTATTACCGTCCGGTCGTCGATGGGCGTTCGCTGACGCGCAATCCCTATGCGCCCGATGCCAGCCCGGTATCGGCCGATATTCCGCTGCTGGTGGGGACCAACAACAACGAGATGCGGCTGCAGGGCGGATTGGGTCAGCCGGGCAACTTTGCGCTCAGCTGGGAGCAGTTGCCGCAAAAGCTGGAAGCCTTTGTCCCCGCGCCAGCGATTGCCGATGTGATTGCCGGCATGCGCGCCGCGCATCCGGATTACAGCGCGAGCGACGTGTTCTTTCAGGTCGCGACCTTCCGCAACTATCGCGGCACGGCGCTGCGCCAGGCCGAGCGCAAGAGCGCGCAGCCTGCACCAGTCTATATGTACCGGCTGGACTGGAAGACCCCGGTGGAAGGCGGCAGGCTCGGCACGCCGCACGCGCTCGACATCGCGTTCGTGTTCGACAATGTCGCGCGTTCCACCAGCTATACCGGGCCCGAAACCCCGCAGACGCAGCGCATGGCAGACCTGATGGCCGATGCGTGGATCGCGTTTGCGCGCACGGGCAATCCATCCACACGGTCGCTGCCCGAATGGCCGACCTATTCTGCGGACAGGCGGGCAACGATGATCTTCGATATCGCGCCGAAGGTGCTGGTCGATCCCGATGCGGCAGAGCGCGAACTGCTGCAGCGGCTCCTGCCCGAAGGCCCTGCGCGGTAGCGTCATGGCCCGGCCCCCGAGCCTTGTGCTCGGGGCCGGGGCGGGCCGTCAGGCGCTGCCTGGCTGAAGCAGTTCTATCTCGTGCCCATCGGGCGTGAGCAGGAAAGCGATGCGCGCCGGACCGAACTGCACCAACTCGCCCTTCTGGCGGGCACCAGCCGCAATTGCGCGCGCAACGTCCCGGTCCAGATCGCGGGTGATCATGCCCAGCGGCCCCCATCCATTGCCGATCTCCAGCGGGCGGTTGTCCTTGTGATGGAACAGCACGACCGTGGCAGAGCCCTGGCGCCCGGTCAGCATGTGTTCGCGGAACAAGGGCGTGTCCACGGTGTCGGAATGCGTCATCCCTAAGCCCGTCACGAAGAAACGCGTGGCGGCATCGATATCGGATACGACCAGTTTCACGAAGGCGAACAGCGCGGGCTGCGCCGCGGCCGCGGCGGGTTGGGTCGGACTCATCGGGCAGCTCCTTCGCCACGCGGGCGCATGAGATTTTCCTGGGTGACCGTCGCGATCAAGCGTCCGTCACGCGCGAAAAAATGGCCGAGATTCAGGCCGCGCGCATGACCTGACCACGGGCTGCTGGTGGCGTAGAGGAGCCAGTCGCTGACATCGGGAGTTTCGTGAAACCACAAGCCATGGTCGAGGCTGGCCGCCTGCACCCGGTCACTTCCCGGTCGAATGCCGTGCGGAAGCATCGCGTTGCGAAGGAACATCATGTCCGAAGCATAGGCCAGTATCGCGCATTGCATGGCGGGATCCGCAGGCGGGGCTTCGCGCATCCGCATCCACGTTCCGGCGCGCGGCTCGCGCGGCCGCCCGCTGAACAGCGCACCCGGATCGAGGGGGACGATCTCGATCGGTCGCTTCTGCAGCCGGCCGAAAATCGGCGACGCGGCGGCATCCGAGTGCGTGTCGATCCATTGGTCCAGCGCCTTGAGCGCAGCATCGACATCCAGCGGCAAGGGTGCTTCCATCTGATGGGAGAATCCGGCTTCTGGTGCATGGAACGAGGCCGTCATGCTGAAAATGAGCTGCCCATGCTGCCGCGCATCGATGCGGCGCGTGGCAAAGCTGCGCCCTTCCGACAGCGTGGTCACGGAATATTCGGCAGGGTCAGCCGCGATGCCGGCCTTCAGGAAATACGCGTGCAGCGAATGCACGCACTTTCCGTTCTGCTCCTCGCCCGCAGCGGCGAGCAGCGCCTGCGCGACCGCCTGACCGCCGAACATGCGCGGACCCATGGCCGGGCCGGGCTGCCCGGTCCATTCCCCTTCTGACCGGCGTTGGGGCCGTAACAGATCCTGTAGCAGCTTGATAATGACCTCCTGGGTTGACGGCATACCGACTATTCAAAAACTTGCAGCTCCGCAAGTCCGTGACAGGCGAAGCGTATGAGGCGAATGAGAGATCCTGTCCATTCGAGGCGGCTGCGATGCGTCCGAGTGGCAAGGGAAGGCCGTCGGGGTGCCGAAGCGGCTCTCAAACCCGGGTTTCAAAAAGTTTGACAATCTAACAAATAGAATCAATACCATCGGTGCAACGAGGAGAATCGCCATGGTCTATTCAAAGGGAAGACGCATCAACGATGCCGATGCGCACACGATGGAAACGCAGGACTGGCTTGCCCCCTATGTCGATGAAGCGTTCAGGGAGCAGTATGCGCAGGTCTATTCCAGCAAGGATGGCGGCGATCGGATCATCAAGATGATAGACATGGCCAAGGCGCGAAAGGCCGATCCGGCTGCACGCGCCAAGGCTCTGGAAAATCCGATCGAGGGGGCCAAGGGCTGGCTGGGCTATGGCGGTTTCGACAAGGAAGAGCGGGTCGAGGCACTCGACTGGCTGGGGTTCAGCAAGCAACTGGTGTTCCCGACATTCGGGCTTGCCGCGATCACTCGCGCACAATCCGATGACCAGCGCTACGCCGCCGCGCGTGCGCTCAACATGGCGCAGCAGGACTTCTGCAATGCCGATCCCCGGCTGGAATGCGTGGCATTCGCGCCGCTTGACGACCCCGCCCGTGCGATTTCGGAAGCGCGCCATGCCATCGCCAATGGCGCAGCCGCGATCATGTTCTCGGCCGGACCTGCGGGCGACAAAAGCCCGGGTCATCCCGCGTTCGATCCGTTCTGGCAGCTGCTGCAGGACAGCCGTATTCCGTTCATGCTGCATATCGGGCCCGGGACCCGGACGCAGCCCGCGCGGTTCAAGAACAATGGCCGCGAGCGTGCACCCGATCTGCACGGCGGGGGCGAGAACCTGCGCTTTCCCGATTTCCTGTGCCTATGGTATGCGCCACAGGAGTTTCTGACGGCAATGATCTATGACGGCGTGTTCCAGCGCTTCCCCGATCTGCGCGGCGGCGTCATCGAAAGCGGTGCCGGTTGGGTGCCCGAGTTCCTGCGCATGCTCGACCATGGCTGGCAATCGTTCAACAAGACCGACCCCTATCTGCAATCGCTGGATCTCATGCCATCGGAATATATTCGCCGGGCCGTGCGCTTCACGCCGTTTCCGAATGAGGATGTGGGGCGGATGATCCGCGACAGCTCGCCCGAATTGTACATGTTCTCCAGCGATTATCCCCATCCCGAGGGCACACGCGATCCGCTGGGCAAGTTCGAGGCATCGCTCGAGGGGTTCGAGGAGGAGGTGAAGGACATGTTCTTTCGCACCAACTACGATCACATGATGTGCCGCGACATGGTGCAGGTGGCGGTCGCCGCCGAATGACAGGCGACCGGGCCGTTGCCCGATGGCAGTGGCCCGGCAGAAACAGGGGGCGAGGGGCATTCGGTTCGGTGCCCCTTGCCGCTCAGCCATCGGGCACACGCATCAGCGCCAGAAGCGGATCGACCGACGGGGACCTGTCGAGTGCGTCGCACAGAGCGATCAGTTCGTTGGCCTTTGCCTTGCCCAGAACGGGGGCAACCAGTTCCCGCGCCTTGTCTTGCGCTTCGGCCCTGGTCATCGGATGGGTGGGGAAGCCCGGAACATAAGGCACGAAGCGTTCGACCTGCTGGCCATCGGTCAGCGTCACGGTGACCCGCGCGCTCTCGGTGCGGTCCTCTCCCTCGCCGGAATCCTGGCTGTTGTCCTGCACCACTGTCACGCGCTGCGCGAATTCGGCAGCGGCCTTGTCGGTCGCCAGCCGGTCCAGCGACTGCGCGGCGACGAAGTCCAGCCTCCCATCGAGCATGATGATCGCGGCCAGATAGGGGATGTTGAGCGCGGGCATGGCCGCCCGCTCGAAGGTTGCGGCCTCGCCGGGCATCGCGATGCGGATCGAGCGTACCTGCTCTGGCCCGATCGTGCGGCGCAGATCGAGCAGCGCGCGGACGGCCGGCTGTGTGGGCCCGCCCACAGGATAGCGCTTCATGGCGGCAAGCTGCAGTTCCCAGCGCTGGTTCAGGCCGTCGATCAGCGAGGAATGCTGGCTGCCCGGTCCCTGGAACGATCGCCATCGGAACCAGCCCTTCTCATTGTCGAAGCTGTCCGGCACGCCGGTGAAGCCGAGCCGCGCCATATGGGCCGCCTGCAGCCCGTTGCGCGCGCCCATCCCGGCAAAGACGAACGCCTTTTCGACATGGCGGACATCGAGCAGCCACTGCCACGATCCTGATGCCTGCTGGGCGCAATAGGCCAGCATGTGATTGACCTGCGCCCGGCTCAGACCCAGCAGCGGAGCGCAGGCGGCAGCGGTTCCGAACGTGGGGGCCATGCCGTGATTGGCCAGACCAGCCTGATAGAGGTTGCGCGTGCCGATCGCCTTGGGCAGTCGGCCGGCGATTTCGTAGCCGACGATGACAGCGCTGATGAGATCGCGTCCGCTGCAACGATGGCTGCGCGCAGTCTCGAGTGCTGCGCTGACGATGGCGGGGCCCGGCTGGACATAAGCGGAAGGGATGAAATCGTTGATCTCGGCGGCATGCGCGGTCATCGCGCTGGCAAAGACGGCGTCTATGGGCGGGGCTGTCTGGCTGGAGCCGAGGATCGGGCTATCGCCGGTGCCGCCCAGTGCGCCCGCATAGGCCCGGCCGAGCCGTGCAGCTTCAAGCGTCCGGCAGGCGATGATCGAGGCCAGTGTGTCGAGCACATGCAGCCTGGCCCTGTCACGCACTTCGTCGGGAACCCTGTGTTGCGCGGCATCGGCAATATAGCCGGTAAGGGCAGGCATGACGTCGATCCAGGGCTGCGGCGCTGCGACCGGCTGGGCCCGGGTTGCGCTGCCGGAGGCGCTCAGCGCGAGAGCAGCACCGCCCCCTTTCATGATCGTGCGTCGGGTCAAGGTGATGCCGTCCTTCATGCTCTCATGGTCCTTTGCGGGTGCCTGCGTTCCGGCCATGCTGGACAGCCTCGCCTTGACAGTCAAACAAATTAGCATTCATTGGTCCAGGCAGGGCGTCGGCTTGTCAATCGGCGCGGAAAAGGTCAATGGTGGGCGGCATGGTGGGCCAGGGCGATGACAGCGGACGACGTGAACAGGTTCTGGCTGTGGCCGAACGGCTGGTTCTGGCGCGCGGATCGCTGAGCATTTCGCTGAATGCCATTGCCGAGGAACTGGGGGTCAGCCGCAGCCTGCTTTATGTCTATTTCGAGAGCGTCCCCCAGATCATCGATGCTCTGTTCGTCCAGCAGGCAAGGCAGCTCGATCGGCTGGTAATCGACATGCGCGAGCAGCATCCGGCGTTTCGGCCACGCATGCTGGGGCTGTTTCGCGAATATCTGCTGCACCTTGCAGCGCGCGGGCATCTGCTCCAGTTGGTGCTGCGCGAGCGGCATCAGGACAGTCCGCTGCAACACGAAAGTTCGCGACTGTTCCGGCGGATCCTGCTGACCGTGGCGCGGGATGTTGCGCGCGAGCTGCAACTCGAACCGCGGGCGGCCTTTGTCACGCTTGAGCTTCTTGCGGCGATCCCCGAGTCGCTGGCGCGCCTGGTGCGGTCCGGCGCGATGGACGAAGCCATTGCGCTTGCCACAAGTG
>CAXRCQ010000158.1:0-4084 GCA_964228845.1 Blastomonas sp. | reverse complement strand
CCATTTGTCGATGACCAGCGCATTGCCCTGATAGCGATTGTAGAAGCTGTCGAGCGCGGTCTCGCGTTCGTCGGCTTGCATGCTGGCGAGCACCGCGAGCGCGCCCTGACGATCGGTCATGTTGTCGGCACGCGCGAACTGGTCGAACGCAATCTGCGCCGCATCGCTCGCTTCGGCCGAGGCGATATAGCCCAGCGCCAGCGACTTGATCTTGCGTGCGCCGCGCGCCTCGCGGCTCAGCGAATAGGGCACCGCACTCGCGCGTTCGTGCACGATCCGCCACGGATCGAGCAGCCGCGACCCGATTGCCTTGCGCAGGCTCTTGCGCGCCGCATGGATCGCCTCGGGCCGGACAATCAGCATCTGCTCGCCCAGAAACGCCTCGGTCGGCAGGCTGAGGATCTCCGCGCGCATCGAATCATCGAGTCTCTGGTCGCTGACCAGATCGCCGAACACCGCGATGATCTCGTCGAGCGACACCGCGTGGCCCTGCGCGCCGCCGGGGCCGTCCATATCGGCAATGTCGGCGATCAACCGGTCGATGACGAGCTGCTGCAGCGCCTCGTAGCGCGCAAACGGGTCGTCATCGTGGCGCACCAGGAACGGCAGGTCGCCGCTCGCGCGCGCGACATCGAGATTCACCGGCGCGGAAAAGCCGCGATTGATCGAGAGCACCGGCGCGCGGGCATAGCCTTCGAACGACAGCGCCTGCTCGGCCTCGGTCAGCATCACCAGCATCTCGCCGCGATGCGCCTTCATGTCGCGATCGATCAAGGCCGTACGCAAGGGAATCGGCATCAGCGGCTTGGCGGGCTGGCCCGGTGTGGCTGCGAAATTCTGGCGCAGGTGCAGCGTCGCGGTGCCGGTGGCGGCATCATGCTCCAGTCGCGCCTGGACCTGCGGCGTGCCCGCCTGTTCGTACCAGCGGCGGAACTGCGTGAGATCGACCGCAGCCCCCTCTTCCATCGCGCGGACGAAATCCTCGCAGGTCGCCGCCTCGCCGTCATGCCGCTGGAAATAGAGGTCGCACCCCGCGCGGAACCGCTCGGGCCCCGCCATGGTCGCCATCATGCGGATGACCTCTGCACCCTTGTTATAGACGGTGGAGGTGTAGAAGTTGCTGATCTCCATATAGCTGTCGGGGCGGATCGGGTGCGCGAGCGGCCCCGCATCCTCGGGGAACTGGCTGGCACGCAGCATCCGCACGTCCTCGATCCGCTTGACCGCTTCCGATCCCATATCGGCAGAGAAGCACTGGTCGCGATAGACGGTGAAGCCTTCCTTGAGGCTCAGCTGGAACCAGTCACGGCAGGTGACGCGATTGCCCGACCAGTTGTGGAAATATTCGTGCGCGACCACGCCCTCGATCGCGTCATAATCATAGTCCGTCGCGGTGTCGGGATCGGCGAGAATATAGCGCGAATTGAAGATGTTGAGGCCCTTGTTCTCCATCGCCCCCATGTTGAAATCGCTGACCGCGACGATGTTGAACACCGGCAGGTCATATTCGAGGCCATAGACGCGCTCGTCCCACGCCATCGAGGCTTTCAGCGCCTGCATCGCGTGCGCGGTGCGCCCCTCATCGCCTTCGCGCACGAAAATAGCGAGATCGACATTCTGCCCGCTCTTCGTCGTGAAGCTGTCGCGCGTCGCGACGAGATCGCCCGCCACCAGCGCGAACAGATAGCTCGGCTTGGGGTGCGGATCGTGCCAGCGGGCATAATGCCGCCCGTCCTCCAGATCGCCCGATTCGACCAGCGCACCGTTGGAGAGCAGCACCGGGAACCGGCGCTTGTCCGCGCGCAGCAGCACCTCGTAGACCGCCATATTGTCGGGCCGGTCGACGAACGGGATGATGCGGCGAAAACCTTCGGCCTCACACTGGGTGCACAGCATGCCGTTCGAGGCGAACAGCCCCATGAGCTGGGTGTTGGTATCGGGCGCGATCCGGGTGCTGAGCGTCAGCGTGGCGCGCTCGGCTGCCAGGTCGAAGGCGATTGCGTTGCCTTCCTGCCTCCAGTTGAACGGCTGGCCATCGACCGCGAGCGACTGCGGCAGCGCGCCGTCGCAATCGAGCCGCACCGGGCGGTCATGATCGCCGTTTCGCACGATGGCGAGCGTCGCGTGCACCTCGGTCGCCGACAGGTCGAGATCGAATTCGAGCTTTACCGTCTCCACACGCCAGTCGGGCGGCTGGTAATCCGCGCGATAGATTACCGGGGGTTCTTGGGCTGCCGGGCTGGCGGTTGCGGTCTGGATATCGGCCATGGTGGGAGTCTAGTGCGGGGGTGAGGATTGCACAATGCGGGCGTTATGGTGAGGGCGTTGACCAAGGTCCCTCGACCAGGTCCCTCGACGTGAGTTTACCCTGAGCGGCTGGCTTGCCAGCCAGTCGAAGGGCTCGGGACAAACGGGGTTGGGTTATGTTCGACTCATTTGGTGCATGCGAAAGATTGCATATGAACATGAGTTGGGGAAAATCGAGCAGCACACCTCCCTGTTTGTCCCGAGCGAAATCGAGGGACGTATGCGCCAGCCTGGCCGCCATGCATCGAGCCTTGCATCCCCCTTTCCCCTCGCTAGGTTCGCGCGCATGAGCCATCTCTTCATCTTCGGCATGGGCTATTCGGCCTCGCACCTCGCGGCCAGGCTGCGCGCTCAGGGCTGGCAGGTGCGCGGGACGGGGCGCGGGGGCGATGTGGAGTTCGCCGATTCCGCCTCGGTCCATGCTGCGCTGGCGCAAGCGACGCATATCCTCTCCAGCGTGCCACCCGATCGCGCGACCGGGCTTGATCCGGTGCTCACGCATTATAGCGACATCCTTCGCGCCGCACCCGCGCGCTGGATCGGCTATCTCTCCTCGACCGGCGTCTATGGCGATGCGGGCGGGGCCTGGGTGGATGAATCCTCGGTCGTCGGCACCGGGCGGCGTAACGCGCGCACTGAGGCGGACCTTGTCTGGCAGGCGCTCGATACGCGGGTGCGGGTGCTGCGCCTGCCCGGCATCTACGGCCCCGGCCGCAGCGCGCTCGACCGGGTGCGCGATGGCTCCGCCAAACGCATCGCGATGCCCGATCAGGTGTTTAGCCGGGTGCATGTCGAGGATATCGCCGGCGGCATCATCGCCTCGTTCGACGGGCCTGCGGGCGTGTACAATCTCGGCGACGACCTGCCCTGTTCGCAGAACCGGGTGATCGAGGCCGCGTGCCGGTTGCTGGGCGCGCCGCTGCCAGTGCTGCAATCGCTCGAGGAGGCGAACCTCTCGCCGATGGCCCTGGGCTTCTATGCCGAGAACCGGCGCGTGGCGAACGGCAAGGCGAAGCGGCTGCTCGGCTGGCAGCTCGCCTATCCCGATTACGAGGCCGGGCTGGCGGCGATCCTGCGCGGCGGCGGCTGAAAGCTCAGCGCTCGAACCGTTCGATCACCCATGGCTCGGCCTTCGCGGCCTCGGTCCAGTCGATCATCCATTCATGCCCCAGGATCGCCTCGCTATAGGCACGGGCAAAGCCGGGCAGGGTGATGCCATAGGTCTGGAAGCGGGTGATGACCGGCGCGAACATGATGTCCGCCGCGCTGAAGCTGCCGAACAGGAACGGCCCGCCGCGCCCGAAGCGCGCGCGTGCCTCTGCCCAGAGCGAGAGGATGCGCATCACGTCCTGATGCACTTCGGGGCTGACGTTGAAATCGTCATAGAGCTGGCGCAGGTTCATGCCGCATTCGCGCCGCAGCGGCAGGAACCCGGCGTGCATTTCCGCTGCCATCGAGCGGGCGAGCGCGGCAGCGACGGGGTCCTTGGGCCAGAAGCGGTCGCGATGCGTCCTGTCGGCCAGCCAGTCGATGATGGCGAGCGAATCCCACACCACCGCCTCGCCGTCCCACAGCACCGGCACCTTGCCGGCAGAAGGCTGGAATTCGGCGGCCTGCCGCCGCTCGGGCCAGGCATCGTCGTACAGCGGCACGACGATCTCCTCGAACGGCAGCCCCGATTGCTTGCACGCCAGCCAGCCGCGCAGCGACCAGCTCGAATAGTTCTTGTTGCCAATGTACAGCTTCATATCTGCCCCAATCGATCGGCTGTCCCACA
>CAXRCQ010000157.1:0-5009 GCA_964228845.1 Blastomonas sp. | reverse complement strand
TGCGCAGCGCATCTTCGGTCAGGTCATAAGGGAAACCGTAAGTGTCGTAGAGGCGGAACGCGGTCTCGCCCGAAAGCACCGCGCCTTCGGCCAGGTCAGCGGTCGCCTCGTCGAGCAGGCGCAACCCCTTGTCGAGCGTCTGGCGGAAACGGGTTTCCTCGCGCTCCAATGTCTCCTCGATCAGCGGCTGCGCGCGGACCAGCTCGGGGAAAGCCTGGCCCATTTCAGCAACGAGAGTCGGCACCAGACGGTGCATCAGCGGATCGGCCGCGCCCAGGATATGCGCATGGCGCATCGCGCGGCGCATGATCCGGCGCAGCACATAGCCACGCCCTTCATTGGCGGGCAGAACGCCATCGGCGATCAGGAACGAAGTGGCGCGCAGGTGATCGGCGATAACCCGGTGGCTCGCCTGGTTGTCGCCGGTGGTCGCGGTGCCGGTCGCCTGGCCCGAGGCTGCAATCAGCGCCTTGAACAGGTCGATATCATAATTGTCGTGCACGCCCTGCATGACAGCGGCGATGCGCTCGATGCCCATGCCGGTGTCGATCGATGGGCGCGGCAGATCGGTGCGGCTGCCATCGGCGTGCTGTTCATATTGCATGAACACCAGGTTCCAGATCTCGATGAACCGGTCGCCATCCTCGTCAGGCGATCCCGGCGGGCCGCCAAAGATATGGTCGCCATGATCGTAGAATATCGCGCTGCACGGACCGCACGGACCGGTATCGCCCATCGACCAGAAATTGTCCGAGGTGGCGATGCGGATGATGCGCTCGTCGGGCAGCCCGGCAATCTTCTTCCACAGCCCGAATGCCTCGTCATCGGTGTGATAGACGGTGACGGTCAGCTTGTCGGCGGCCAGACCCCAGGTCTTGTTGACCAGCGTCCAGGCGTGATGGATCGCCTCTTCCTTGAAATAATCGCCGAACGAGACATTGCCGAGCATCTCGAAGAACGTGTGATGCCGCGCGGTATAGCCGACATTGTCGAGATCATTGTGCGTGCCGCCGGCACGCACGCATTTCTGCGACGAGGTGGCGCGCGCATTGGCGCGAGTCTCGAGCCCGGTGAACACGTTCTTGAACGGCACCATGCCAGCATTGACGAACATCAGCGTCGGGTCGTTGTGCGGGACCAGCGGCGCAGAGGGAACGATGTCATGGCCGTTGCCGCCGAAATATTCGAGGAACGAGCGCCGGATGTCATTTGTCGATGTCATGGCTGCGACATAAGGCGAGTTGAAGCGAGATTGAAGCAATATATGCGCAAAAATGAAGGGACAGAGCCGCTTGCCTGCCGCCCTGCCCCTTCACCCATTCCAACCAATTGCCTGCCCGGCCCGACGATGCGCCAGCGGGGCAGACCAGGACCGATCACATGTCCTCGCCGCCATCGTCCTCGGCATCGGGGCCGGTCATCATCTCTTCGGCCACCTTGTCCTGCTGGCCGCGGATCAGGCCCTCGATCTTGGCCATCATCTCGGGATTTTCCTTTAGGAAATTCTTCGCGTTCTCACGGCCCTGGCCAATCCGCACCGAATCGTGGCTGAACCAGCTGCCCGCCTTCTCGACGATTCCCGCCTTCACGCCGAGATCGAGAATCTCGCCGATCTTGGAAATGCCCTCGCCATACATGATGTCGAATTCGACCTGCTTGAACGGCGGGGCGACCTTGTTCTTGACGACCTTCACGCGGGTGGTGTTGCCGACAATATCGTCGCGGTCCTTGATCTGGCCGGTACGGCGGATGTCGAGACGCACCGACGCGTAGAACTTGAGCGCATTGCCCCCCGTCGTGGTTTCCGGGTTGCCGTACATCACGCCGATCTTCATGCGCAGCTGGTTGATGAAGATCACCATGCAGCGCGAGCGGCTGATCGAACCGGTGAGCTTGCGCAGCGACTGGCTCATCAAGCGCGCCTGCAGGCCACCATGGCTGTCGCCCATCTCGCCCTCGATTTCAGCGCGCGGCACCAAAGCCGCGACCGAATCGACCACGAGCACGTCGATCGCGTTCGAGCGGACGAGCGTGTCGGTAATCTCGAGCGCCTGCTCGCCGGTATCGGGCTGCGAGACGATCAGCTCGTCGATATTGACGCCCAATTTCTTGGCATAGACCGGGTCGAGCGCATGTTCGGCATCGACGAACGCGGCGGTGCCGCCGTTCTTCTGCGCCTCGGCGATCACGTGCAGCGCGAGCGTCGTCTTGCCTGAGCTTTCCGGACCGTAGATCTCGATCACACGGCCGCGCGGCAGGCCGCCGACGCCGAGCGCGATGTCAAGGCCCAGCGATCCGGTCGAGATCGCCTCGACCTGCATCGCCTCCTTGGAGCCCAGCCGCATCGCCGACCCCTTGCCAAAGGCCCGGTCGATCTGAGCCAGCGCCGCATCGAGCGACTTTTGCCTGTCCATGGATTTCGCCTCTTTTTCGGTCTGGATGAGTTTAAGCTGCCCGGCCATTGCCATGCCCTTTCCTGCCTAATTGCTCCGGAGGTCCGGCGCAACGACTCAGTGATGTACCCAATCTGTTCTTCTGGAACAGTTAGGGAACATCGTAACGGAACGCAAGGGCAAAACGCGGGTCAGAGCCGCGCGAGTACGGCCTCGAGCGATGCCAGCGTATAGGGCTTGGGCAAGGTGGGTGCGGACGCGTGCTCGGGGGGGATGGTATCGCCGCCTCCGGTCGCAAAGATATAGGGCACGTCGCGATCGCGCAGCGCATCGGCCAGCGGCCAGCATTTGTCGCGCCCCAGGTTGACGTCGAGGATCGCGGCATCGAACCCCCCAGCCTCGACCGCAGCCATGCCGTCAGCCAGGCTCGCGACCATGGCAGCTATGCTGTGACCGGCGAGATCAAGAAAGTCTTCGAGCAGCATCGCAATCATCGCCTCGTCCTCGGCGATCAGAAAAGTCCTGGACTCAGTCACGTGGGTAGCTTTCCTTCATTCGCTGGGGTTTGTTCGCCGGGGGTGGCCGATGCGGCGAGCGCGCCGTGCACGGCATCGACGATCTGCGCAACCGAAAACGGCTTGGGCAGGAAATGCACCTGATCGATCGAGATGCTCTGGCGCAGCGTTTCCTCGGCATAGCCCGACATGAACAGGATCGGCAGGCCGGGCATGCGCTTGCGCATCTCCACCGCCATGCCGGGCCCGTCGAGATTGGGCATCACCACATCGCTGACGACCAGATCGAACGGCCCGCTATCGGCCAGCCGCTCGAGCCCGTCCTCGCCATCGCTCGCGGTCACCACGGTAAAACCCTGCCGGGTCAGCGCGCGCTCGGCGACCGCGCGCACCATGTCCTCGTCCTCGACCAGCAGCAGCCGCGCATGGCCCCATTGGCCGTTGCTCACCTTGACCGGTGCCTTGCGATTGCGCTGTTCGACCGCGCCGCCGCGATAGACCGGGAAATAGATCGAGAAGGTCGTGCCGTGGCCGGGTTCGGAATCGACGAAGATATAGCCGCCCGACTGCTTGACGATGCCGTACACGGTCGAGAGGCCGAGGCCCGTGCCCTTGCCGACATCCTTGGTGGTGAAGAACGGCTCGAAGATGCGCGCCTGCACGTCGGGGGGCATGCCGGTGCCGCCGTCCTCGACCAGGATCGCGCTGTAATCGTCGACCGGCAGGATATCGCTGTTCATCGCGCGCACGTCCGCTGCGGTCACCTTGCGCGTGCGGATGGTGAGCGTGCCGCCCGGCGGTCGCTTGGCGAGCATCGCATCGCGGCCATTGACCGCGAGATTGACGATCACCTGTTCGAGCTGGCCGGGATCGGCACGCACCGGCCCCAGATTGCGGTCGTGCTGCACCTCGAGCACGATCTTCTCGCCGATCAGCCGCTTGAGCAGCTCCGAGGTATCGGACACGATATCGGGCAGCTGCAGCACTTGCGGCCGCAGGGTTTGTTGCCGCGAGAAGGCGAGCAGGTGCCGGGTCAGCGAAGCAGCACGGTTCGAATTGCTGCGGATCTGCTGGATGTCGTCATAATCGCTGTCGCCGGGGCTGTGCCGCATCAGCATCAGGTCGCAATGGCCGATGATCGCGGTCAGCACATTGTTGAAATCGTGCGCCACACCGCCCGCAAGCGGGCCGATCGCCTGCATCTTGCTCGCCTGCGCGACCTGGCGCTTGAGGCGGCTTTCCTCGCTATTGTCCTTGACCGACAGCAGCACCGCCGCATCGCCCATGCCGCGCAGGCTGGCGAGCGAGAGTGTCACCGGCTCGTCGGGCTGGCTGCGCAGCCGCAGCGCGACATCGCCCGACATGGCCTGACCGCTGGCATGGCGGCGCACCGCATCGGCAATCGCGCCCTTGTCCTCGCGCACCACCAGATCACCGGGATAGGGCGGCAGCTCGGCCTCGGTGATGCCCGCTGCGCGAAGGAACGCTTCGTTGGCGAACAGGAAGCGCCCGTCGCGATCGGTCATTGCCAGCCCCACGGGGAGCAGCCCGAGCAGCGTCTGGACATAGCCCAGTGACGTCCCGCGATCGGCACCGCTGGCATCCTCGTCGATCAGCACAACCAGCGCCGGGGCCTTTTCGCGCTCGGCAGGGTCGGTGACCAGCAGCGGATCGACCAGCGGCAGGTGGAACAGGCGCAGCGGAACGCCCTTGCGGCCCTCGCGCTCGAAATAGATGCGGTTGCGTTCGTCGGCGCGCAGGACGCTGGCCAGATCGCGCCCGACGATATTGCCCGCATCGGCCCCGGCGGCGCGCGCGGCAAAGGCGCTGTTGGCGGCGCGGATGCGGCCTTCGGCGCTGATCGCAGCGGCCATGAAGCCGCCCTCGCCGAGCGCGCGCCCCGGACGCCCGGCGAGCATGGCATCGGCTTCGACCGCCAGATCGTGCCGTGCAACCGGCTCGAACTTCCACAGCAGATAATCCTGTCCGCGCCCGACGCGGCGCACGCGGGCATCGATCGGCACACCGGCAGCGACAAGCCCGCGCGCACTGCCCTCGCCATCGCGCCACGCCGCACGGCCCGCCTCGGCGAGCAGATCGC
>CAXRCQ010000156.1:0-3489 GCA_964228845.1 Blastomonas sp. | reverse complement strand
GGAAACTGGGTGAAGCGCTCGGTGCCCGGATCGACCGAGCCTGCGAACGTCCCCTGCGCGAATTCGAAGCTGTTGCGCGTGTCGATGACTAGCGTGTCGGGATCCGCGATCAGCGCGTTCCAGTCCGCCGGATCGACATAGGCACCCTGGCCATGCACCGGATCCACATCGGGCACGCCCATGGTCACGATCTCGCGCTTCACCTTGACCTTCAGGCGCTTGAAGGGAGGCTCGTACGCGCCCGAATATTTGACCTCTATGGCGGCAAAGCCCGGTATCGCGCGGATCGCATCGACCAGCGCGGCGATCCCGGCTCCAGGCCCCGCCAGCGTGCCGTTGACGCCTTCGTGCGCGATCAGCAGCGTGCCGCAGAGCCCTTCTGCCTCGCACAGCGCGTGCAGCGCATCGCGCGCAGCGTCAGGCTCGGCAATCGTGGCGAAGTGATAGAGCGCCGCGACAGTCAGCGGATATGCGGTGGGGCCGGTCATGCGCCGCCCCATAATCGGCATGCGACGATCTGCCAAGCGCCGGGCTTGCAACGCCCCGATGTCTGCGGCATGGCGCAATCATGGTTCCCCTTTCGTTCGCCGGGCAGGATTTCGTCATCGTCGATCGCGCCGCGCTCTACTGGCCGCGCGAAAAGGCGCTGTTCGTTGCCGACCTGCATTTCGAGAAGGCGAGCTGGTATGCCCGTTCGGGGCAGATGCTGCCGCCTTATGACAGCGCGGCGACGCTTGACCGGCTCGAACGCGCGCTGGAGCTGAGCGGGGCGACCAGCCTGTGGTGCCTGGGCGACAATTTCCACGACAGCGACGGCGCGGCGCGGCTCGATTCCGCGCTGGCGGTGCGGCTTGAGGGCCTGGCGCGCCGGATTGCCCTGCACTGGATCACCGGCAATCATGACAGCGCACTGGACATCGGCTTTGGCGGCAGCGTCGTCGAAGAGGCGGCGCTCGGCGGGCTGGCGCTGCGCCACAAGGCCGAATCGCGACGCAGCGTGCCGGAACTGTCGGGGCATTTCCATCCGCGCCTGCGGGTGCGGCTGCGCGGGCGCACCGTGTCGCGTCCCTGTTTCGTTGCCTGCAGCGATCGTCTGATCCTGCCGGCCTTTGGTGCGCTGACCGGCGGACTGGATGCCGACGACCCGGCCATCCTCTCCGTACTGGGCGCCGACCCTTGTGCCTTTGTCGCTACGGAAAGCGCCGCCTTGCGCTTCGACTTGCAAAAAACGGCAGAATTCCGGCGATAAAGTCACTTGCATAACTGGTGTTGCGTTTTCGCGACAACCCTCTGCATTTTTGCGGAAGAGCTGCGCAATCGCTGGAATCCTGCCGATTTTGGGGTAACGTTTGCGTCAAGGCGGCGATTGACCGTCAGAGAGACCACAATCAGGAGAGAGATATGCCCATGCGTTTCGGCAAAGCCAGCCGTGTGTCCCTCATGCTTTCAGCCGGCCTCGTCGCCATGGCGAGCCCCGCCCTAGCGCAGGACACCGATCAGGAAGGCATCAACGACACCAACACCATCGTCGTCGTGGCCCAGGGCCGCGAGCAGCTGCTTTCCGACGTTCCGGTCGCGGTGTCGGCAGTGAACGCCGAAACGCTCGAGAATACCGGTGCCAATGACATCCGCCAGCTCAACCAGGTGGTCCCCTCGCTGCTCGTGTCCTCGACCGGCAACGAAGCGAATGGTTCCGCGCGTATCCGCGGTATCGGCACGGTGGGCGACAATCCCGGCCTCGAAAGCTCGGTCGCGGTGTTCATCGACGGCGTGTACCGTTCGCGCTCGGGCATCGGCCTCAACGAACTGGGCGAACTCGACCGGGTCGAGGTGCTGCGCGGCCCGCAGGGCACGCTGTTCGGCCGCAATGCCTCGGCGGGTATCCTGTCGATCTATTCCAAGAAGCCCGAGTTCGAGTTCGGCGGCTTCGGCGAAGCGACCTATGGCAATTTCGACAATATCCGCGTCGCAGGCGGCCTGACCGGTCCGTTGAGCGAAACGCTCGCCGCACGGTTCGACGGCGTGTACGAAAAGCGCGACGGCTTCCTGCGCGACGTGAACAACAATATCGATCTCAACAATCGCGACCGCTATTTCGTCAAGGGCCAGCTGCTGTGGGAGCCGGTGGATGCGGTCTCGTTCCGCTTCATCGCCGACTATACCAATCGCGACGAGCGCTGCTGCGGCGCGGTCAATCTGGACCGCGCGTTCAACCCGTTCATCGGCAACCTGAACAATCCCTCGACCCCGCTTGCGCCGCTCCAGGCCAATGGCAACAACATCATCAACGTGCTGCGTGACCTCGGCCAGCCTTTGGCGGCCTTCAGCAACCCGTTCAGCCGCAATGCCTATGTCACCCCGGGGCGGACCTATAACGGCAAGACCAAGGATGGCGGTCTTTCGCTCGAAGTGAACTGGGACATGGGCGGCGCGACGCTGACCTCGATCACCGGCTATCGCTATTACAAGAACAGCCAGGCCTCGGACACCGATTACAGCGCGGTCGACATTCTCTATCGCGCCGACAATACCGACGCCCAGTTCCGCCAGTTCAAGACCTTCACCCAGGAGCTGCGCCTGCAGGGCGAGGCGTTCGACGGCAAGCTCGACTGGCTGGTCGGCGGCTATTTCGCCGATGAAGACCTGACCGTCCGCGACAATCTGCGCTTCGGCAATCAATATGGCCGCTTCGCCACCTGCCGCATCGTGTCGGGCGGTGGTCTTGCCGGCCTCTATTCGCCCAATTCGCCCGGATGCGTCATCCCCGGCGTGGGCCCTGCAACGCTCGCGGCAGCCAGCGGCGGCGGCCAGACCGGTGCCGATATCGCCAATGGCTTCGCGCTGCTCGACACGCTCAACAATCTGGGCTCGATCAGCGACCGCTATTTCCAGAACAGCCGCAACTTCGCGTTCTTCACGCACAATATCTTCCACATCACCGACAATCTCGATCTGACGGTCGGCCTGCGCTACACCAACGAGCGCAAGCGCTTCAACGCGACCTTCAGCAACGACAATACGGTCTGCACCCGCTTGCAGGGATCGCTCACCGACGATCTGATCAGCCCCAATGCTACCGCCCGCGCGCTGGCCGGTGCGCTGATTGGCCTGGGTTGCCAGGGCAACTCGACCGCGGAGCTCAACGGCGTGTCGATCCGCGATCGCCGCAGCGAGAACGAGTTCACCGGCACCGCCGTCCTTTCATGGAAGCCGACCGATGACCTGCTGCTCTATGGCAGCTATTCGCGTGGCTACAAGGCGGGCGGCTTCAACCTCGACCGTTCGGCGCTCAAGGGCCCGGTGGTCGCGCCGCTCGGCCAGGCACCGGTGACGACCTTTGCCGCCGTTGGCGGTGCGCAGGCGCTGGTGCGCAACCTGCAGTTCGACCAGGAAATCGTCGATGCGTTCGAAATCGGTGCGAAATATTCGCGCGGCCCGCTGACCATCAACCTCGCGCTGTTCCGCCAGCAGTTCGAGAACTTCCAGCTC
>CAXRCQ010000155.1:0-5421 GCA_964228845.1 Blastomonas sp. | reverse complement strand
TCGCCGACCCGCAGGAGATCACCCCCGGCTTCTGGCTGCTCGTCAGTCTGCTGTTGATCGCGCCGCTGGCGCTGATGCTGCTCGTGCCGCGCCGCTGGCTTTGGCGCGCAGGGCTGGGCTGGCTGCTGCTGCCCATCATCGCCATGGCCGCAGGCTTCGTGCTGCTGCTGGCCGTCGGCGCAGGCGACCCCTCGGCGACGCCGGGCAATGCGCTGCTCGCGGTGGGCTATATCGGCATCTTCACGATCATCCCTTGGGCGCTGGTCGCGTCGCTGGGGCTGGGCCTGGGGCTGCTCGCGCGGCGGATTTTTCGAAGGGCCGACCCCCAAATGCCTCGAGCGGAGCCGCGCACCGAGCCTGTCGAATCCCCGGGCCCGATGGCGGAGACGGAAATGGACGCTGCCGAGGCACCCAGCCGTTTGCCGCCTTATACCGGGATGACCACAGAGCAGTTGCATGACCATATCCGCGCCAAGGCGCGCGAGCTTGGGCTTGGTGATCGGCTGCTGCCGCTGATCGGCTATCCCGAAAATGGCGCGCCTTTTGCCTTTGTCGATCATCGCGGTCTGCAGCTGGGCTATTTCGAGCGCGGGCAGATGTTCGACAGCCGCATGACCCGCGATCTGGACGAGATGCTCTATTGGGTTTTCGATCATGTCACGTTCGACATGGCCAGCGAAAAGGCCCGCGAAGGACTGACGCATGCCAGCCAGATGGGTCCGCGCGTGCTGGAAGCGCAGGACGCCATTCTGGCACGGCTCCATCCGCAATGGCATACGCGCTGGCGCACCGACCCCTATTGCCAGGCCAGTTTTTACCGACGAGAGGCTCAGCCGTGACCGACCCCAAGCCCGCCGAAAGCCTCACCGAAGCCGAAGCCGCGATCGAGCTGCAGCGGCTTGCCAAGAAGATCGCGCATCATAACCGGCTCTATCATGCCGAGGATTCGCCCGAGATTTCGGATGCGGATTATGACGCGCTGGTGCGGCGGAACAACGAGCTGGAGGCTGCCTTTCCGCATCTGATCCGCGCCGACAGTCCCAACCGCCAGGTGGGGGCGGCGGTCGATTCCTCGCCGCTCGCCAAGGTGCGGCACGAGCAGCGGATGATGAGCCTCGACAACGGCTTTTCGGACGAGGACATTGCCGAGTTCGTCGCGCGCGTGCGGCGTTATCTGGCGCTGCCCGAGGGCGAGGTGCTCGCGTTCACGGCCGAGGACAAGATCGACGGACTGTCGCTCTCGCTGCGTTACGAGCAGGGCGTGCTGGTACGCGCCGCGACGCGCGGCGATGGCGAGGTGGGCGAGGATGTCACCGCCAATGTGCGGACGATCGGGGATATTCCCGAGCGCCTTGCTGGCGGTGCTGTCCCCGACATCCTCGAAATCCGCGGCGAGGTGTACATGTCCAAGGCGGACTTTGCCGCGCTGAATGCCGCGCAGGAGGCTCGCGGGGAGAAGCTGTTCGCCAATCCGCGCAACGCTGCCGCCGGGTCGCTCCGGCAGAAGGATGCCAAAGTCACCGCCGCGCGGCCGCTGCGCTTCCTGGCGCATGGCTGGGGCGTGGCGAGCGACGTGCCCGGCAAGACCCAGCACGTGGTGATGCAGGCGATCGCCGCGATGGGCGTGCCGATCTCGCCGCTGCTGGTGCGGACCCAGACGCTCGACGATCTGCTCGCGCATTATCGCGAGATCGAGCGCGCCCGCGCCGACCTGCCCTATGATATCGACGGCGTGGTCTACAAGGTCGACCGGCTCGACTGGCAGGCGCGGCTCGGCTTCGTCGCCAAGGCGCCGCGCTGGGCGCTGGCGCACAAGTTCCCCGCCGAACGCGCCGAGACGACGCTGCAGGCAATCGACATCCAGGTCGGGCGCACCGGCAAGCTGACCCCGGTGGGCAGGCTGGTCCCCGTTACCGTCGGCGGCGTCGTCGTGTCGAACGTGACGCTGCACAATCGCGACGAGATCGCGCGGCTCGGCGTGCGTCCCGGTGACCGGGTGAAGGTGCAGCGCGCGGGCGATGTCATCCCGCAGGTGGTCGAGAACCTGACGCGTGACGAACCGCGCGAGCCCTATGTCTTCCCCGATCACTGCCCCGAATGCGGCAGCGAGGCGGTGGCCGAAGAGGGCGAGGTCGATGTCCGCTGCACCGGCGGCCTGATCTGCCCGGCGCAGCAGCGCGCGCGGTTGCAGCCTGGCGTCAGCCGCGCTGCGCGCGACATCGATGGGCTGGGTGAAAAGACGATCGCCGAATTTCTCGACGCCGGCTTCATCAAGCTGCCTGGCGATATCTTCCGGCTGAAGGCGAAGCGCAGCGCGATCCTGGCGCGCGAGGGCTGGCAGGAAAAATCGGTCGACAATCTGCTCGCCAGCATCGAGGCGCGGCGCGGCGCGGACCCGGGCCGCTTCCTGTTCGCGCTCGGCATCCGCCATGTCGGCGCAGTGACGGCGAAGGACCTGGTCAAATGCTTCGGCAGCGCCGAGGCGGTGGGGGAGATCGGGCGCAGGCTGGCGGAAGGAAGCATCGAAGCCACCGCCGAGGTCACCGCGATCGACGGTATCGGCCCGGCGGTCGCCGAGGCGCTCGGCGATTTCTTCCACGAACCGCACAATGCCCAGGTCTTCGACGATCTGATCGCCGAGGTCCGCCCCGCCGCCTTCGTCTCCACCGCGCGCGAGACCGAATGGTCGGGCAAGACCATCGTGTTCACCGGCAAGCTTGAGACGATGAGCCGCGACGAGGCCAAGGCGCAGGCCGAACGGCTGGGGGCCAAGGCGGCGGGTTCGGTCTCGGCCAAGACCGATCTGGTCGTGGCCGGGCCGGGTGCGGGATCGAAGCTCAAGAAGGCGGCGGAGCTCGGCATTCGCGTGGTCGACGAGGCCGAATGGGCGGCGATCATGGCCTCGGCGTGAAGCATCCGGTCATTCCCGCTTCGTCCCGCTGAAAAAAAGGCATGGGCGCCTGTCGAATCCGCCGGTCGCCGTTCGTCATGGGGCAGAACGCGCATTGGGCCGTTCGGACGAGGAGACACGATGATGCAGTACATGCTGATGATCCACGAGGACGAGAGCGTCTATGCGGGCCCCGAGGGCGAGAAGCTGCTGGCCGAAACACTCGCCGCGCACATGGCGCTGGGCGAGGCGCTGGTCGCCGCCGGGGTCAGCTATTCGGGCGAACGGCTCAAGCCCGCCTCGACCGCGACGACAATCCGCTGGAATAGGGGCGAGCATCAGATCCACGACGGCGCGTTTTCGGAAAGCCATGAGGAGCTGGGCGGCTTCTACATCATCGATGTCGCCAATCTCGACGAGGCGCTGCAATGGGCCAAGCGCATCCCGATCCCCAGGGGCGCGCTCGAAATCCGGCCGATCTGGCCGATGAGCGGCCCCGACGCATGAGCCGGGGCGGGCTGGGCGCGGCGATCATCGCGGCCCGGCCCGCCGTGGTGGCGGCGCTCGCGGCACGGTTTCGCGATCTCGATCTGGCCGAGGACGGCTTTGCCGATGCCGCCGAGCTCGCGATGCGCCAATTCGCCGATGCGCCGCCGCCTGCCAGTATCGGCGGATGGCTGCATGTTGCGGGGCGACGGCGGATCATCGACCGGCTGCGGCGCGAGGCGCGGCTGGCCGAGCTGATCGCCGCGCAGCCCGAAGACGCGGAGGGCGAGGAGATGCAGGCCATCTCGCTGTTCGACGAGCAGATTCCCGACGAACGGCTGCGGCTGATCTTCATCTGCTGCCATCCGGCGATCTCGCCCGAAGCGCGCGTCGCGCTGACGCTGCGCGTGGTCTGCGGCGTGCCGACCGAGCGGATCGCGGCGGCCTTCCTCATGGCTACACCCGCGATGGCCCAGCGGCTGACGCGCGCCAAGGCGAAGATCCGCGAGGCCGGCGTGCCGTTCGAGACCCCGCCGCCGCATCTCTGGGCCGAGCGGCTGCAATCAGTGCTGGCGACGCTCGAGATCGGCTATGCGCTGGCCTTTCAGGATGCCGCGGGCAGCGAGCCCACCGCCGATCTGGGGCCCGAGGTGCTGCGGCTGGCCGACATGCTCGCCGAATTGCTGCCCGATGACCCCGAGGTGCTGGGGCTGGCAGCGCTGGTGCAACTCGCCGAGGCACGGCGCGCCGCGCGCGTCGATGGCGCGGGGCGGATGATCCCGCTGAGCGAGCAGGATTGCGGCCTTTGGGACGACCGGTTGATTGGCTCGGCGGCTAGGCTGATGCAGCGCGCGGCGGCGCTCGGGCGCAGCGGGCCGTACCAGCTGATGGCCGCGATCCATCTGACGCATGCGCGGCGCAAGGCCGAAGGGCAGACCGATTGGACGGCGATCCTGAAACTTTATGACATGTTGATGTTGCTCCGCCCCGGACCGGTCGTGGCAATCAACCGGGCCGTTACGCTGGCGCGGGTCGAAGGCGCGCAGGCCGGGCTGGCGGCGCTGGACGCGCTCGCGGGCGATGCGGTCGAGCGCTTCCGCCCCTGGCATGCGGCGCGCGCGCATCTGCTGGCAAAGACGGGCGATCGGGATGGCGCGGCAGCGGCCTATTGCAAGGCGCTGGACCTCAATCCGGCGCGCGCGGAGCGGCTGTTTCTCGAGGCGAAACTTCGGGAAACCAGCGCATGACATGATGCTCGGCCGGGGTCCACGCGCCGATCCGCACCCCGATGGCGCGCAGATGGTCTCCGGTCCAGGCGTTGCAGCTATGGATCAGCGAATAGCGGCCATTGGCTGGGTAGAAGACATCGTCGCCGCCATAGCCGGGGATGGGCGTGAGCGCCCCGCGCTCGGGAAAGGCGATATCCTGCATCAGCCGGTCGGCCAGCCGGCGATAGGCTGCATGGCTGATCACCAGCTTGCGGGCATAGCGGCCGACTTGTGGGCGGTTCATATGATAGATGTGGATCAGCGTCGCGTCGCTGCCGATCGCGGCGCGCGCCATGGTCGCGGGGTCGAGTTCCCGCCAGTCGGGGGTGTTCAAGTAGAAATCGCGCTCACCCCAACTGAGTGCGACATGATCGGTCGCGCCGGTCGCGTGATAGCGGCTGTCGCTGAGATCGGTCGGCGGGAAGATGCGGTGCCAGTCGATCCCCTCGGCGCGCGCGGGCAGGATGAAGCCGGTGTGGAAGCCGTTGGTCTCGACAAAGATGGTCACGCCATCCTCCGGCGCGCGCCAGTCGGTATTGGTGCCCCAAAGCCCGCCGATTTCGCCCGCCGCAACGGCGAGGCCCAGGAGCAGGGCCAGCCAGGCGAACGCGTTTCGGGCGAGTTTCATCATTACCCGTTATTCGCGCGAACGCGGGAATCCCGCTTGAGCAGGGCGTTCCAGAAGAAGCGGGAACCCCGCCTTCGTGGGGGTGACGAAATGGGGTGCAGGAAAGCTGCTTTGAGCCCCGTTCTCCGGCTTTCGCCAGAGAACGGATT
>CAXRCQ010000154.1:0-5539 GCA_964228845.1 Blastomonas sp. | reverse complement strand
AGGCCATCGCTGCCGCAGCCTGAGCGGCATCAGTTCCGGCATTGCTTGTTGCGCAGGCTGGCAATGTCGTAAACTCGGGCGTTACGCGTGTTGACCGAAATGCACTGCTTCGACACCTGCCGCCAATAGGTGGTAAATCGGCCATCGCCATTGGTGGTATAGGTCTCGATCAGCGTGAAGCCGCGTCGGGGTAGCTCGCTTTCCGAATAGCTGCGCGCCTGGCCGATCAGGTCCTGGACATAGACGTCCTCGCGATAGCCGCCGCCACCCTGACCGGGACGGTGGCCGCTGTCATATTCGCGCTGCTGAACGCCGACCTGATAGCCCTGGCTGTAATGGTCGGATCGATCGTAATTGTGATAGGGATAGTTGTAGAGACCGTCGCGATAGCCGCGATCATAGGCGGCTTCCTGCAGGGCATTGCCGCTATGTTCTCCATTGTCATGATGATGCGACTTGTGCGCGAGCGCCAGCGCCCCGATCAATGCCGCTGCGCCGACGGCGACCGCGACAGCGGTGCCATTGTCGCCCAATTTCTGCTTGCAGTCGCTGGGTGAAGCCTTGTCGATCCGCTCGTAGCGTCCGTCATGGGTGACCACGGTGATGCAGCGCTTGCGGGCGCCATTCCACCAGTTGGCATAGGCACGCTCGTCGCCCTTGGTCACATCGACAAAGGTATAGCCGCGCTGTTCGAGCTGGGTTTCGCCCCCGGCACCTCGCGCGCCGACCAAATCGGCGACGTCCTCGGGCGGGGCGGCGTGCGCGGGGATGGGCACAAGCGCCATCCCTGCCAGAGCCAGAATTGCGGCGCTGCGTGTTCCTCTCGATGCCATCTGCTTTACCCCCTGCAACGGGCAGGCATGAGTCGATGACTGCCCGGATATCGAGAATATCATGTTCCGTAGCGCCGAGATATCCGGCAACAATGTCAACGGACATGGCAAACGGCCATGCAAGGATCGGGGAGAGAGTGATGACGGCAACCGGCGGGTGCCTGTGCGGCGCAGTGCGGTACGAGATCGAGGGCGAGCCGCTGATGACGGCGGTGTGCCATTGCCGCAATTGCCAGAAACAGGCTGGGACCGCGATGTCGGTGCTGATCGGCGTGCGCGACGAACAGATCACGATCACCGGCGAGCTCAAGACCTATGAGGATCACGGCGCGAGCGGCGATCCGGTCTGGCGGCGCTTCTGCGGCCAGTGCGGATCACCGATCCTGTCCGATCTGCCCAGCCAGCAGGGGCTGCATTTCGTCAAGGCGGGCACGCTCGACGATGTGAGCGGGCTGGAGCCGAAGCTGCATTTCTGGACGGTGAGCGCCCAGCCCTGGGTGCGCTTTGCCGAGGATGCGGTGAAATTCGACCGGACGCCGGGGTGAGCCCTTTCCCCTTCCCAAGGGAAAGGGCAAGGCCTTCGCTCAACCCGGCTCCCAGCCCTTTTCTGCCAGCACGAAGCCGGCGAACTCGAACCCTGGGGAGACCATGCAGCTGACCAGGGCCCAGCCCTTGTCGGCATGCGCCGCCTGCCAGTGGCCGGGAGGGATGACGACTTGCGCGGTGTCGCCAGCCAGGATGTCCGCGCCCAGCCGCTGCCATTGCACGGGCCCGGCGTCGCCCGGCGCATGGCCCAAGGCGATCGGGTGGCCGGCATGCCAGCACCAGATTTCGGTCGCATCGACCGTGTGCCAGTGCGATCGCTGCCCGGCCTCGAGCAGGAAATAGATCAGCGTCTCGCTCGCCCGGCCATCGGCACCGGCTGGCCCGCGCCAGGTTTCCCGATACCAGCCGCCTTCGGGATGCGGCGTCAGCCCCAGCGTCTCGATCAGTGCCTTTGCCGCGTCGCTCATCCTGCGCCTTCCTCGTCGCGCTTCGCCGCCATCTGCCCACCCATCTGTCCGACCAGTTCGAACAGCTTGAGCGGATCGGCCATGCGCAATTTGGCGATCATGTCCTCGATCCCTTCGGCGACCAGGATTTCCGGCTCGCCCGCATCGATCCCCGCCAGGATGCGCGATGCGCATTCGGCCGGGTCCATGCCGTTGGCGATGGCGCTGTCGGTGCGACCGAAGGCGCTGCCATCGCCCGCCAGTGCATTGGCCGAGACCGCGGTGCGGATCGATCCGGGCAGCACCGTGTGCACCTTCAGCCCGTAATGCACCTCGGTCTCCGCGCGCAGCGCGTCGAGATAGCCGATCAGCCCGTGCTTGGCGGCGCACTAGGCGGTGCGCAGCGGCACGCCGGCGCGCCCTGCGACCGAGGAGGTGCCGATGATCATCCCCGATTTGCGCGCCGTCATGTGCGGCAGCAACAGCTGCGTCAGCCAGATCGGCGCAAGCAGATCGACCGCGATGATCCGGTCATAGACCTCGAGCGCGCTGTCCACCGCGAGCGCGCGCTGGCTGATCCCGGCATTGTTGACGAGGCCGTCGATCTGGCCCTTCCATGCGATCGCCTGTTCGACAATGCCGGGCAAGGCGGCCTGGTCGGTGGTCTCGAAGGGCAGGACCAGGCTTTCGGTCGGCAGCCGGTCGGCCACCGCCTGTAACGCATCGGTGCGGCGGCCCGAAAGGATGATCTGCGCCCCCCGCGCGGCCAGCGCCTCGGCCAGAGCCTCGCCGATGCCCGATGAAGCCCCGGTGATCCAGATGACCTTGCCCGAATATTCCATGCGTCCTGCTCCACTTGGGGTTTACGGCATCAAAGGGTGGTCCGCACGAAACCGCAAGCAGGAAAAATACCCCCATAACTGTGTTTCCGCTTGTCGCACCACCCTTGCCAATGGCGTGTTGCGGCAGTAAGACGCCAGCCCGTTCCAGCTATAGTGCAGGACCCTACGGATACATGACTTCCGCTTACGACCAAGCCCGCCCGGTTATCTCCTCGACCGGCCTTTTCACTCCCGCAGACAGCATCAGCAACGAAGAGCTGGTCGCCAGCTTCAACGCCTATGTTGCGCAGCATAATGCGCAGCATTCCGCTGAAATCGAGGCGGGCCAAATGACCGCGCTGCAGCCATCGTCGGTCGAGTTCATCGAGAAGGCGAGCGGTATCAAGGCGCGCAAGGTGCTGTCCAAGGCCTCGATTCTCGACGTCGACGTGATGTGCCCGCGCTTCGAGGAGCGGCCCAACGACCAGATATCGGTGCTGGCCGAAATCGGTGTTGCCGCCGCGCGCGATGCGCTCGAGCGGGCAGGCCGCGATGCGAAGGATGTCGATGCGGTGCTGGTCGCCTGCTCGAACCTGCAGCGCGCCTATCCTGCCATCGCCATCGAGGTGCAGGACGCGCTGGGCATCGAGGGCTTCGGTTTCGACATGAACGTCGCCTGCTCATCCGCTACCTTCGGCATCCAGACTGCCGCCGATTTCATCCGCGCGGGCAATGCACGTTCGGTGCTGGTCGTCAGCCCGGAAATCTGCTCGGGGCATCTCAACTGGCGCGACCGCGACAGCCATTTCATCTTCGGCGATGTCGCCACAGCCGTGCTGGTCGAGGCGGCGGACTTCGCTCCGGCGGGCCATTGGGACATCCTTGGCACCCAGCTCAAGACGCGCTTCTCCAACAACATCCGCAACAATTTCGGCTTTCTCAACCGCACTGCGCCCGAGAGCCGCGACAGCGCCGACAAGCTGTTCGTCCAGGAAGGCCGCAAGGTGTTCAAGGAGGTCGTGCCGATGGTGGGCGAGCTGATCACCGACCATATCGCGCGCCTTGGCATCGCGCCGACCGATCTTCGCCGGATGTGGCTGCATCAGGCCAATGCCGGGATGAACCGGCTCATCGCGCAGCGCGTGCTGGGGCATGAGGCGAGCGAGGACGAGAGCCCGACGGTACTCGACAGCTACGCCAATACCTCGTCGGCCGGATCGATCATCGCCTTCCACCTGAACAGCCAGGACCTCAAGCCGGGCGATACCGGCATCATCTGCTCGTTTGGCGCGGGCTATTCGGCCGGATCGGTGGTCATCCGCAAGGCGGCCTGACGCGATGGCGGTGACGGTCGAGACTCTGCCCGCCCACCGCATCGCCGAGACAATTGACGCGCTGGCAGCGCTGCGCATCGCGGTGTTCGCCGAATGGCCGTATCTCTATCGGGGCGATGCGGCTTACGAGCGCGATTATCTCGCCGAATTCGCCGCTGCCCCCGATGCAACTCTGGTGATCGCGCGGGATGGCGACACGATCGTCGGCGCGGCAACGGCATCGCCGCTCGCCGCTCAGAAGGACGAATTCAAGGCCCCGTTCATCGCGAGCGGATGGGACGTCGCGCGAGCCTTCTATTTCGGCGAATCGGTGCTGTTGCCGGGCTATCGCGGACAGGGAATCGGCCACCGGTTCTTCGATCATCGCGAGGCCGGGGCACGCGCGGCGGGGGCGAATGTCGCCATCTTCTGCGCGGTGCAGCGCCCGGCGGACCATCCTTTGCGTCCTGCCGATTATCGCCCGCTCGATGCGTTCTGGGCCAAGCGTGGCTATGCCAAGGTCGACGGGCTGGTGACCAGCTTCGACTGGCTCGACATCGGCGAGGCGCAAGAGACACCCCACCCGATGCAGTTCTGGGCACGGATGCTGTGATGCCACGTGCTTCGGCGAAAGCCGGAGCCCAGCGCGTGGGCAGTGCTACATCGCCCCTGGACTCCGGCTTTTGCCGGAGAACGGGGGGCGAAAAGGAGCTGGAGCACCAGCCCCTTATTTCGGCTGCTTCACCTTGGGCTTGGTCGCGAACGGCTTGATGCCGAATTCGGGATAGACCTCGCTCGGATAATAGAAAACGCCGTCCTTGGCGACCATGCGGATCGGCTTGATGGCTTTCAGGTCCTTGGTCGGATCGCCCTGGATCAGGAAGAAGTCGGCGAACTTGCCCTTCTCGATGCTGCCCAGCGATTGGTCCTGCTTCAGATACTGCGCCATGTCATAGGTCGCGCGGCGCAGGATCTGCGCGGGTGTCATCCCGGCCTTCTGGTAGAGTTCGAGTTCGCGATGATAGGTGAAGCTGCCGCCCATATCGGTGCCGGGGATCAGGAAGATGCCGGATTCGTGCATCTTGCGGATGGTGGCGGCCACCTGATCGAAGGCACCACGATAGGCCTTGTCGTCCGCTGGATTCGCGATGTTCGACCATGCCTGTTTTGCACTGCGCTGCACGCCGACGGGCATATGGTCGACATAATCGGTCATGCCGGGATTGATCATGCCGTTGCGCGACAGCAGCAGCGATTCATGGATGGCAAAGGTCGGGTCGATCGTGACCTTGTTGTCGACCATCGCGCGGATCGTCGCGTTGACACGGCCGCTATTGAGGTCGAGCGCGGGCAGCCGCTTGAGCGCCGTGAGGCGCAGCAGCGTGCGGGTATCTTCGCCCGGTTCAAGCACCCAGCCCAGCATCACCTGGTTGATATGCGTCATCTCGTCATAGCCCGCCGCGATCATCGCATCGGCATTGGTGAAGGCGGGGACATGGCCCATGACGTGCAGCCCCAGCGCCTTGGCTTCCTTGACCAGTGCCGGAATCCATTCGGGGTTCATGCTGTTGTAGATCTTG
>CAXRCQ010000153.1:0-2543 GCA_964228845.1 Blastomonas sp. | reverse complement strand
AGATTCGCTGGATTCGCGGCACCCGCGAGGCGCTCGCGCAGTTCGACCTGCCCCCGGGCGTCTCGGTGGAATTTGCCGACGTCGCCGACCTTGCCCGGCTGGTGGCGCGCGATGCGCCGCACCAGGGAATCGTCATCGAGGTCGAGCCGCTCGACGACATGTTGCTGGGCGATGTGCTCTCGGGCGATCCGCTGCGGCCGCTGGTGGTGCTCGATCAGGTCACCGACCCGCACAATGTCGGCGCGATCTTCCGCTCGGCCGCCGCATTCGATGCTGCTGCGATCATCACGCAGGACCGGCACGCGCCGCCCGAATCGGGGACCATCGCCAAGGCAGCGTCCGGGGCACTTGAAATCGTGCCCTGGGTGCGCGTCGTGAATCTGTCGCGCGCGCTCGAGGAAATGGCCGAGGCCGGTTACTGGCGGATCGGGCTGGCGGGTGAGGCCGAGGACACGCTGGCCGAAGTTCTGGGCGCCGGCCCTGTCGCATTGGTGCTGGGAGCCGAAGGCGAAGGGCTGCGCCATAATGTCGCGGGGCATTGCGATACGCTTGCGCGCCTGCCGATCAGCACTGCTATGGAAAGCCTCAACGTGTCGAACGCAGCGGCAATCTCGCTGTACGCGATTCGCATGGACCGGGGAGAAGGCTAATGCGTGCCGGGGGGCAGATGGGATTACGGTTTATGGCGGTCGCCGCGGCGGCATGGATGCTGACCGGGTGTCTGCTTTCGCCGGGCAAGTTTACCGCAGACATGACCGTGATGCGTGGCGGCGGGTTCAGCTTTGCCTATAAGGGTGACATCCACCTTCTCGGCCTTTCGCAACTGATCGCAATGGGTGCCGCGCTGGACGACAAGGGCGGCGAGTTCATTCCCGAGCCCTGTTATGGCGACCCCGCCGAAATCGATGCGGCCGTGCTCAAGGCTTCCTATGACCAGGACGAGGACGGTTGGGCGGAGGAAGCGCTCGAGCGCGAATGCACTGCTGCCGAGATCGAGGGCCAGAAGGAAGCCTGGGAAGAGCAGCGTGCCGCCAAGAAGGCCGAGGACGCCAAGAATATCGAAATTTTCAAGGCAATGCTCGGCGGCATCGACCCGACCTCGCCCGATGCGATCGACGAGTTCGTCACCCGCATCAGGAAGCAGAAGGGCTGGCGCGAGGTCGTGCACAAGGGCGACGGGCTGTTCACTGTCGACTATGCTATCTCGGGCCGGATCGACCAGGATTACAGCTTCCCGACGATCGAGAAGGTGCAGGGCATCAGCCCGTTCATCGTCGCCACCGCACGCACCAACAACGCCGTCCGCATCGATGCACCAGCCTTTGCTGCGGGCGGCCAGAGCAGCTTCATGGGCGGAAACATGGGCGGGTTGATGTCGATCCTGCAAGCGGTGGGCTCGTCGAGCAACAGCCAGGAGGCGAAGATGTTCGCCAATCTGCCGAAGCCTGACGGCATTTTCACCATCCGTACCAATGGCGACATACTTACCAACAATACCGAGGATGGCCCCAGCGTGGCCGGCGCGATGCGCGTGCTCGAATGGAAGGTCAATGCCCGGCGCGACCGCGCGCCCGAGGCGCTGATATCGCTCGACCCGGCCTGAGACCGGGCGCTTTCTGGTTCAGACGGGTCGCACCTGTGCAAAGGACCGAGACATGAAGTTCATGCGTATTTTTGCCGCGCTGGCAGCGCCGCTGCTGCTGACCGGCTGCCTGCTCTCGCCGGGCAAGTTCAGCTCGACGCTCGACCTCAAGCGCGACGGCAGCTTTACCTTCACCTATGTCGGCGAGATCGTGGTGACCGACATGTCGCCACCCCCCGCCGAGTTTTCGGCCAGCCCCTGCTATAGCGACGAAACCGGTGACGAGCGCGATTGCACTGAGGCCGAAATGGCGCAGCAGCGCAAGGATTTCGACGAAGCGCAGGAGGCGAACAAGGGCGAGACCGGGATGGTCGGCAGCGCCATGGGCGGCGAGATGGGGGGCTTTGGCAGCGATGAAAGCATCAATGACCTGGTCGAGCAGCTGAAGAAGCAGCAGGGCTGGAACAAGGTCAGCTATCGCGGCAACCGCGTCATCGATGTGGAATATTCCATCACGGGCAACAGCGCGCACGGCTTCTCTTTCCCGCTGGTCGATGGTGGGGCGGCGGTCATGCCCTTCGTCACCATCATCAAGCGCAAGGACGGCAGCGTGAAGGTGTCGGCTCCCGCCTATTCGGGCGAGGCCGGAGGCGGCGACATGGCCGCCCTAGGCGCGATGGCGGGTGCCGCCGATGCCAAGGGCAAACCGGGTCAGCCGAAGCCCGAAGGCACATTCACCATCACCACGGACGGCCGCATCCTGACCAACAACACCGAAGATGGCCCGACCGCTGCTGCAGGCGTTTCGACGCTGAAATGGGTGGTCAACAGCCGTCTCAAGAAAGGCCCGGAAGCGCTGATCGGCCTTGCCGGTCAATGAGCCTTCGCGTAGCGGTCCGCGCATGAGCGGACCGCAGATTGCCATCGGAGCGCTGGCGGCGCTGGCCATTCTTTTTCTGCC
>CAXRCQ010000152.1:0-9345 GCA_964228845.1 Blastomonas sp. | reverse complement strand
GACTACGCTCGGGACAAACGGACAAGGGGGATCATCTTATTGACGGAAGTGATTCCCCGCAGCCCCCGACCCTCCTCTATGCTACCCCCGGCGGTGTCACGTCCGGCCCTGGATCGCTGATCCACGAACTCATCGAACTCGCCGGTTACCGCAATTTCCAGACCGAGCCCGGCTGGCAGCCGCTGCCGCTCGAGCGGCTGGCCTATGAACGGCCCGACCGTGTCGCCATGGCCTGGTTCGGGCGGCGCGATTACAATCCCGACCAGTGGAGCGCGGCGCGGCATCCCCTGATGCGCAGCGCGAGCGCGCATCCCGTCATCGGGCTCGAGGGCGCGTGGACCGCGTGCGGCGGCTGGTTCGTGCTCGATGCGGCCGAAGCGATGGCGCGCGCGCGGGGAGCGAAGCTGTGATCCGCGTGCGCTGGCTGATACCCGGACTGGTCGTCGGCATCCTCGTTGCGCTGGTCGCGGCCTGCCTGCTTGGATCGGTGCCCCTGCCGCCGGCGCGCATGGCGATGGCGCTGCTCGGTCTGGGCGAACCTGGAGACACGCTCGTCGTCTGGCAGGTGCGTCTGCCGCGCGCGTTGGCGGCCCTGGTCGCGGGCGGTGCGCTGGGGCTGAGCGGCGCGGCGCTGCAGGGGCGGCTGCGCAATCCGCTGGCCGAGCCCGGCGTGCTCGGCGTGTCCGCGATGTCGGCGCTGTTCGCAACCGTGGCGCTGTTCTACGGCCTCGCGGCGGTGGTGCCCTTCGCGCTGCCGCTGGCGGCGATCGCCGGTGCGCTGGCGGCGACCGCGATCATCGCCTGGGCGGCGCCGCGGACGCGCTCGGTGGTGACGCTGATCCTGGTCGGGGTCGGTATTTCCAGCTTTTCGGGCGCGATCATGTCGCTGCTGATGAACCTTGCGCCCAATCCCTTCACGCTCGCCGATATGGTCACCTGGATGATGGGGTCGGTTGCCAATCGCAGCCTCGACGACCTCGCGCTCAGCGCGCCGTTCATTGCCGCCGGTGCGGCGCTTCTCATTGCAGCCCGACGCGGGCTGACCGCGCTGGCGCTGGGCGAGGAAGCGGCGGCAGGCGTCGGGCTCGATGTGGCGCGCCAGCGGATGCTGGTGGTGCTCGGCGCAGGGCTGGCGACCGGGGGTGCGGTGGCGCTGGCGGGCGCGATCGGCTTTGTCGGCATCGTCGCACCGCATCTGGTGCGTCCCTGGGTCGGGCATGATCCGGCGCGGGTGTTGGTGCCGAGCGCGCTGCTGGCCGGGCTGATCCTCGTGCTGGCCGATATCGCGGTGCGGATCATGCCCGGCGATACCGAGCTGAAACTCGGCGTGGTCGCAGCCCTGATCGGCGCGCCGGTGTTCGTGATGATCGCGATCCGGCGGGGAGCGGTGCGATGAGCGGGACGGGCGTTCAGGTCACCGAGGCGAGCCTTTCGATCAAGGGTACGGCGCTGCTGCGCCACGCCTCGCTGACGCTGAATCCTGGCGAGCTGGTCGTGCTGCTCGGCCCCAATGGCGCGGGCAAGACCAGCCTCATCCGGATCGCTCTGGGGCTGGCGCGCCCCGATAGCGGCAGCGCCGCGATTGCCGGAATCGATCCTGCCAAGATGGCACCAGCCGAGCGCGCCCGCGCGGTGACCTATCTGCCGCAGATGCGCGATCTGGCCTGGCCGATCCGGGTGCGCGATGTCGTGGCGCTGGGGCGTTTTGCTTATGGCGCACCGCCCGCCAGGCTGGGCGAGGCCGATCAGATCGCGGTCGCGCATGCGCTCGCCGCGTGCGACCTGCTCGCGCTGGCCGACCGCGCCACCGACACGCTGTCGGGGGGCGAGCTGGCGCGGGTGCATATCGCGCGCGCGCTGGCATCCGAAGCCCCGCTGATGATCGCCGACGAGCCGGTCGCCTCGCTCGACCCGCGCCACCAGCATCAGGTGATGCGGCTGATCCGCGGCTTTGTCGATCGCGGCGGCGGCGCGCGGGTGGTGCTGCACGATCTCGATCTGGCAGCACTTTTTGCCGACCGGCTGGTCTGGATGAGCGAGGGGCGCACGCTCGCCGAGGGCGGCGTCGCCGAGACGATGACGCCGCACTGGATCGAGGCGGTCTATGGCATCCAGGCCACCGTCACGCAGGCCGGCGGCGCGACCCGCGTGCTGGTCGGCTAGGCGTTCCGGTCAGTCGAGTCCCAGCTTGCGCAGCGCGCGATAGCCGTAGGACTTGACCAGATTGTTGACCGGATAGCGGCGCGGCGGCGAGGGGCGGAAGCCGTATTTGCGCAGCACGCTGTTCATCGCATGCGCGTCGGTCTCGGCATAGCTCCATTCCGAGCGCCAGGTGATCGACAGCGAGATCGAGGGCTTGTTGCCGTTGCGCACATAATGCGGCGCCATCACCGGCACGAAGATCGCCTGGCCAGGCTCGAGCCGATAATCGGTGCCGTGCAGCGCGAAGCCATCGTCCCAGGGCAGATTGCGCGGGCCGCCGCCCGAATGATAGGCCTCGTGCGCCTCTGGCGCGGCAAAGCGCGGGTCGCCCGCCGGGAACACGGTCATCGTCTTGCACCCCCTGAGCTGTAGCAGGATGTTGTGCTCGGGATCGAAATGATAGGGCGTCATCGATCCGGGTGAGGAGACGAAGATGAAGCCCTCGGGCCGCAGCATCGCGCCGGTGGTCTTGTCGGTGACATCGCGCAATTCGGCGAGCAGGCTCATCAGCAGGTCGCGATAGGCGGGCACCTGCTCGATATTCTTGAGCACGCACCAGCTGTTCGCGCTGTCGATGCCGCGGATCGTCTCGCCGATGCTGAGACCGGTCTTGGGCACGTCTTCGGGCCGGATGCCGATCGGCAGGTCGCCGCGATTATATTCGAGCGACTTTTCCGGCAGCGCCTCGCCCAGCTGCGCCAGCGATTCAAGCTCCAGGAGCGGATGCTGCAACAGACCGTGCGTCAGGATATGCGCGGTTTCCGGATAGCACAAAGCAAAGCGTGCCTTGGCATCGTCGGTGAAGACGCCCCCGGCGGTTGTCCGGGCAAATCCGGCGGGATGCGGCTGGTCAGTCATCGTCATTCTCCACGGGAGAGGAAGGGGCGGCGGCCGGGGCGCTGGCGGCGCGGCGGCGGTCCATGAAGCGTTCGCCCTGGCGGAAGGCGGTGAAAAGGGCAGGGCGGCCAAAGCCCTTCAGCCCGACCGAAACGCGCCCGACATGGCGGCGTTCGGCCCAGAGGCTGTCGATCATCGGGTGACCTTCGGCGGCGCAGCTGTCCATCCAGGCCAGGCCGAGGTCGCGCAATATGTCGAGATTGTCGATCTGCAGCAGCACGCCGGGCGAATAGCGGGCGAACGCTTCGTCGAACGCGGTCTTGAACGAGAAGCCGCCCGGCGGGCTGAGGAAATTGACCAGCATCGCCAGCGGCTTGCCGTCGAGCCGCATCGCGATCAGGTGCAGCTTGCCTG
Organism: Blastomonas sp.; assembly: GCA_964228845.1. Lineage (GTDB taxonomy): Bacteria > Pseudomonadota > Alphaproteobacteria > Sphingomonadales > Sphingomonadaceae > Blastomonas. The sequence goes on along the minus strand of CAXRCQ010000152.1, from coordinate 5,892 downwards.
CTGCCTGTGCGCGGTGCGTCGCTTCGAGGAACAGCGCGCGCGTTTCGGGATGGTCGGCGAGCGCCGAGCTGTTACGACCCTTCCAGCCCGCCTGTTCGAGCGCGAGAAATTCGGCCAGCCACGCGTCGAGCCCGGCTTCGCCTGCACCCTGCACAGTCTCGACGGTGCCAAGCTCGGCGAGCCGGTTCCGCAGCCGCGCGATCTCCTTGCGCTTCTTCTTGCGCACCACCGCTTCGTAATAGGCCTGCCCCGGCATGTCGGTGGCGAGCATCGCGCGCTCCTCGGCGAGCACGATGTCGCACGCGCGGCGCTGATCGCGGCAGAGCTGCTCGAGCGCAGCAAAGACCGGGCCGTCGGTGGCAATGCCGTGCAGGTGGAGAAACAGGCCGCTGTTCATGCGCCGGTCGAGATTGGTCAGCAGCGCCTGCCAGAAGGCCCGTTCGTGCCCCGGCTTGACCAGCGGCGTGCCTAGAAAACAGTTCGGATGCCGCCAGTTCTGGCTGTGCGGAACGGGCCAGCGTCCGTAATAGGCCTCGCGCGCGACCGGCATCAGCCCGACCAGCTGGCCATTGTCATACAGGGCGGCAATCGTCGCCCGCTTCAGCGTATCGCAATGCGCGATGGCGGGAACGAGATATTCGGGGGCATGGAAGGCATTGGGCTCGCTGGCATGATCGGCAAGGCGGTGCCAGGCCGACATGATCCCGGCATCGAGCCTCGCCGGGTCGATCAGTGCGACTCGCAAGGGCTCACCTGCCTGTGCGGCGCCTGGTGATCCAGCCATGACGAGGCTTTGATCCATGCCGTTCTTGCGTTCCTGCATTTGTCCGCGACAACCGCGGCCCCCCGCAGATGCTATAGGGGGAGAATGCAAAACAACAGCTTAAGTGGAATGGTTAACCCGTTAAGCGCACCGCTTCGCACCGGCCCGCGAGCCAAGAAAAAGCCCCGCCAGGCACAGGGCCGACGGGGCGAGTTGTCGTTCAGGTCATCAAGCTATCGCAAGCGTCAGCCTGCGGCAAGCGCCGCGAGCAGCAGCAGCGCGACGATATTGGTGATCTTGATCATCGGGTTGACCGCAGGGCCCGCGGTATCCTTGTACGGATCGCCCACGGTGTCGCCGGTCACCGCCGCCTTGTGCGCATCCGAACCCTTGCCGCCATGGTGTCCGTCCTCGATATATTTCTTGGCATTGTCCCACGCGCCGCCGCCGCTGGTCATCGACAGCGCGACGAAAAGGCCCGAGACGATGACGCCCAGCAGCAGGGCACCGAGGGCTGCAAAGCCATTGGCCTGGCCAGCGACGGCGGTGATGACGAAATACACGACGATCGGTGCCAGCACCGGCAGCAGCGAGGGGATGATCATCTCCTTGATCGCCGCCTTGGTGACGAGATCGACGGTGCGGGCATAGTTCGGCTTGGATGTGCCCGCCATGATGCCGGGATTGGTGCGGAACTGCTCGCGCACCTCTTCCACCACCGATCCCGCTGCACGGCCGACTGCGGTCATGCCCATCGCACCGAACAGATAGGGCAGCAGCGCGCCGAGCAGCAGGCCGACGATGACATAGGGGTTGGAGAGCGAGAAATCGACCGGCACATCAGGGAAGAACTCCTTGAGGTCGGTCGTGTACGCGCCGAACAGCACGAGGGCGGCAAGTCCTGCCGAGCCGATGGCATAGCCCTTGGTCACCGCCTTGGTGGTGTTGCCCACCGCGTCGAGCGCATCGGTCTTTTCGCGCACGCTGTCGTCAAGTCCCGCCATCTCGGCAATGCCGCCGGCATTGTCGGTGACCGGGCCATAGGCGTCGAGCGCCACGACCATGCCGGCCAGCGCCAGCATCGCAGTCGCGCCAAAGGCGATGCCGACGATCCCGGCGAGCTGATAGGCGATGATCACCGCGACCACGATCAGCAGCGTTGGCAGCGCGGTCGCCTCGAGGCTGATCGCCAGACCCTGGATGACGTTGGTACCGTGCCCGGTTTCCGATGCCCTGGCGATCGACTGGACCGGGCGATAGTTGGTGCCGGTATAATATTCGGTGATCCAGATGATGAGGCCGGTGACGCCCAGCCCGATCAGCATGGTGAGATAGAGGTCCATGCCGGTAAAGGTCGCGGGACCGGCTGCGTCCGCAGTCTTCATCGAATAGGCGGTGTTCATGCCGACCACCGCATCGGTGACGAAATAGAGCAGGATCGCCGAGAGGATCGCGGTAACCGCAAAGCCCTTGTACATCGCGCCCATGATCGACCCGCCCGATCCCAGCCGGACGAAATAGGTACCGATGATCGAGGTGATGACGCACAGGCCGCACAGGCCGAGCGGCAGGCCGACCAGCGGCAGCAGCGCGGCATCGTCGCCCGCCCCCAGCAGCGCGATGGCGACCATGGTGACGCCGATGGTGACGACATAGGTTTCGAACAGGTCGGCGGCCATCCCGGCGCAGTCGCCGACATTGTCGCCCACGTTATCGGCAATCACCGCCGGGTTGCGCGGGTCATCTTCCGGAATGCCGGCCTCGACCTTGCCGACCAGGTCCGCGCCGACATCCGCCGCCTTGGTGAAGATACCGCCGCCCAGGCGCGCGAAGATCGAGATCAGCGACGCGCCGAACGCCAGCGCGACCAGTCCGTTGACGATATTGCGGTCCTCGGGATCGCTCAGACCATGGCCTGCTATGGCGTACAGGTAGTAGAAATAGCCCGCCGTCGCGAGCAGGCCCAGGCCCGCCACCAGCATGCCGGTGATCGCGCCCGCGCGGAAGGCGAGGGTCAGCCCCGACTGAAGCGAGGTGCTCGCCGCCTGTGCGGTGCGCATGTTGGCGCGCACCGAGATGTTCATGCCGATATAGCCGGCGACGCCCGAAAGCACCGCGCCGAGCACGAAGCCGACCGCGGAGACGGGATTGCCGAACTTGTCGAGAAGCGCCCAGACCAGCACCAGCATCACGATGCCGACAATGGCGATGGTACGATATTGGCGGCCCAGATAGGCCTGCGCGCCCTCCTGGATGGCCGCGCCGATTTCCTGCATCCGGGCGTTGCCGGGCGATTGGCTCAAGACCTGTCTGCTGGTGAAAATGCCGTATAAGACTGCAACCACCCCACACAGGATGGCAATCAAGACCACATTCATGCGTCGCTCTCCCAAAAAGCGATGGCCTCTCGGCCGAACAGGCGATCACCGCGCCCTGCATGAACGTCAGCGTCCCCCGCGCATAGGTATAAGCGGGTGTTGCAGGCGTGCAACTTAATAAAGTTAGGGAGGCTGGCGCGTGCTCAGCCGTGGAGCCAGCCCAGTTTTTCGGGGGTGTCGATCGGCATTCCGTGCCAGCTCAGCACGAGACCTTCGCCTTCCGCTAAGCCGCCGATGCGGGTCGCGGGCACGGGCAGATGCGCCTCGGCATCGGCGGCGAACAGCAGCTGATAGTCGTCGCCCCCCGTGGCTGCGGCAAGGGCGCTGGCCTGGTCGCTGCCGATGACAGCGGCGAAATCGGGCGAAAGCGGCACCTGAGCCAAGTCGATCCGCACGGCGAGCCGCGAGGCGCGGGCCATGCGCGCGGCATCGATCAGCAGCCCGTCGGACACGTCCATCATCGCGTGCGCGACCTGGGCCAGTAAAGGACCATCGGCAAGCCGCGCCTGCGGCTTACGATAGGCCTGCACAAGCGATGCCGGTTCGGTCTTGCCCGCCTGGAGCAGGCTCAGCCCCGCCCAGCCATCGCCGATGGTGCCGGTAACGAACAGTCCGTCCCCCGCCAGCGCGCCAGAGCGCGCAGGCGGCACGGGCACCGAGGGCAGGCCGATCGCGGTCAGCGACAGCACGCGCGCCTGGCCCGCAGGCACGCTGACAGTATCGCCACCGATCAGCGCCATGCCATGATGGTCGAGCGCGGTCTTGAGGCCAGTGGCAAAGGCCGCATCCCAGGCTGCATCGCGCGACAGGCTGTGACCGGTGAGGCACGCGAGCGGGCTCGCGCCCTTGGCGGCGAGGTCGGATGCGTTCACCGCCACCAGCTTCCACGCGATATCGGCAGGCGGATCGTCGGGCAGGAAATGCACGCCCTCGACCAGCATGTCCTTGGTCAGGACGAGCCCCTGCTTGCCGATGGTCAGCACCGCCGCATCGTCATCGAGCCCGCGCGCCGCCGGATCGGTGGCGATAGCCCGGAGCAGGTCGATGAATGCGGGTTCGGTGGTCATCCTGTACTGGCCTTTGCGCCTACGTCCCTCGACTGCGCTCGGGACAAACGGAGGGACGTGCGCATCGCCGGGGAACTATCCCGTTTGTCCCGAGCGAAGTCGAGGGACGTGTGCGCGACCTCGCGTCAGTTAACGCCGAACATCCTTCGCGATCCCGTCGAGCAGGCCGTTGGCAAAGCGCGTGTCCTTGGCGTCGAAGAACGCGTGCGCGACGTCGAGATATTCGTTGATCACGCTGCCCACGGGCACGTCGGGCCGCGCGAGCAGCTCGTAGGTTCCGGCGCGCAGGATCTGGTGCAGCGTGCGGTCGATCCGGCCCAGCGACCAGCCCTCGGCCAGCTTGCCCTCGATCAGGCCGTCGATCTCCGCGAGCCGCGCGGTGGTGCCCTTCACCACATCGTCAAAGAACGCCACATCGGCCTCGGCATATTGCTCGTCCTCGATTTCCGCGCCCAGCCGATGCTGGTGGAATTCGTGGAGCAGCTGCGCGACCGGGGTCTTTTCCATCGTGTGCTGGTAGAGCGCCTGGACGGCGGCGAGCCGGGCGGCGGAGCGGGAGCGGGATTTCTCGTTCATAGGGTTTCCATCAGGTCAGCCGGCGCCGGACGCTCTCGGCATGGGCGGGCAGGCCTTCCATCTCGGCGAGCGCGACGGCGGCGGGGCCGATCGCGGCGAGGCTGCCGGGATCAAGCTGGATGAAGCTGGTGCGCTTCATGAAGTCGAGCACCGAAAGGCCCGAAGAAAAGCGCGCGCGCCGCCCGGTGGGCAGCACATGGTTGGGTCCAGCGACATAATCGCCCACGGCTTCCGGCGTATGACGGCCGAGGAACACCGAGCCTGCATGGCGTACCTTCGCAAACAGCGCCTCGGGATTGTCGACCGCCAGCTCGAGATGCTCGGCGGCAAGGCGGTTGACCAGCGGCATCGCGTCTTCGAGGCTGTCCACCACGATGATCGCGCAATTGTCTTCCCACGCTTTCGTCGCGACCTTGCGCGTCGAGAGCGCGGCAAGCTGCACACCGACCGTATCCGCGACGATATCGGCAAAGCCCGCGTCATCGGTGAACAGGATCGACTGGCTGGTCGGGTCATGCTCGGACTGGCTGAGCAGGTCGGCGGCGATCCATTCGGGGTCGTTCTTTCCATCCGCAACGACAACGATCTCGGATGGTCCCGCGACCATGTCGATGCCGACCACGCCATAAAGCAGTCGCTTGGCCTCTGCGACCCAGGCATTGCCCGGGCCGGTGATGACATCGACCGCCCGGATCATCTGCGTGCCAAAGGCGAGCGCGGCCACCGCATGCGCGCCGCCGATGCGCCAGATCTCGTCGACGCCGGCGAGATGCGCGGCGGCGAGCACCAGCGGATTGACCTGGCCCCTGGGCGTCGGGGTCACGACGACGAGCCGCTCGACCCCGGCGACCTTGGCCGGAATGGCGTTCATCAGCAGCGAGGAGGGATAGGCCGCACGACCGCCGGGCACGTACAGCCCCGCCGCATCGACCGCGCTCCAGCGCGCGCCCAGGCGCACGCCTGCAGCGTCCCGGTAATCGCGATCCTCGGGCAGCTGCGCCTCGTGATAGGCGCGGATGCGGTTCGCTGCGAGATCGAGCGCGGCGCGCAGGTCATCGGACAGCGCGGCATAGGCCTCGGCGCACGCCTGCTGGCCGATGCTCCAGCC
>CAXRCQ010000151.1:0-3161 GCA_964228845.1 Blastomonas sp. | reverse complement strand
AGCGCGCCTTCTCCCGCAATCTCGAACAGGTCGCCGGTGCGGAACCATGGGCCGTCAAAGCTTGCCGCATTGAGCTCGGGCGCGCGCCAATAGCCCGAGATGACGGTGCCCCCCGCAATGTGCATTTCGCCAGGTGTTCCCGGTTCGGTGATGATCGCGCCGCTGTCCGGATCGACCAGCCGCGTGCGCATCACGGCGGAGACCGGGCTGTCCCAGACCACCCCTTCTGCGCCGAAACGCGGGAAATAATGCGCGCGCTCGGCCCGGTCGGGCACGTCGCCGGGTGAGGACATCAAAGCCATGCCCTCGTTCGAGCCGAAGATGTTGCAGATCTCGATGCCATGGCTGTCGGCCCAGCCCTCGATCAGCCAGGGCGTCAGCGGTGCCGATCCGCTGCCGATCGCGCGCAGCGAGGACAGGTCGACCGAGGCCGTGATCTGCGGCTGCTTGAGCAGCGCGGTCAGCACCGCCGGCGGGGCGATGGTATAGGTCACGCGCTCGGCGGCGATCTGCTTGAGGAACACAGCCAGGTCGAACGGATGGTGCAGCACCGTCGTCCCGCGCACTTCCAACCAGGGCAGCATCAGCCCGCCGATCGAGGCGATATTGACCAGCGGAAAGGGGTTGAGCAGCACATCGCCCGGCTGCATTCCCGTGCCCCAGACCACGACCTTGGCGTTGAGCAGCCAGTGGGTGTGATCGCGGGGACCGCCCTTGGGCCGCGCCTCGGTGCCGGAGGTCCAGCAGATGGTCAGCACCTCGCCGCCCGCCACCGGATGCGCGGCGCACCAGGGGGCGACGCTCGCCGGATCGGCCGTGGCGGCGAGCGCCTTGAGGTCGGTGCCTTGAGCCGCCGCGCCCATGGTCAGCAGTATCATGCCGGGGCGTTCGGCGAGCAGCCCCGCCGCCATTCCCGCATAATCATGGCCGTGGAATGCGGGCACGGTGACGAAGGCGCGGGCATCGGTATGCGCCAGGATATGGCCGAGCTCATGCTCGCGATACTGCATCACGATCGGGCTGATGATCAGTCCCAATCGCGCGACCGCGAGGAACAGGATGACCGCATCGACGGTGTTGGGCAGTTGCGCGCAGACCACGTCGTCGCGCCTCAGCCCCAGGCCGATCAGCGCGGCGGCCATCGCATCGACCCGGGCGTCGAGCTCGGTCCAGCTCAGCCGTTCGGGCGCGCATCCGTCGAGCGTTTCGCGGTTGAGCGGATCGACCAGCGCCAGCGCATCGCCGCTTTCGGCCACCGCCGCGCGGAACAGGGCGTCGACGCTTTTTCCCTCCCACCAGCCGCGCGCCTGATAGTCCGCAATCCGCTCGGCCGGGGTCAGAAACATCGCTCTCTCCTGTCTGTGCTTTACAACTTTCATAAAGATACCTAAGCCCAAGGCAAGCCAGAGCTGCGGCGCGGAGTGCGATTATTCGGCTTCCAGAAGAGACGGCAGAAGGGGAGGGCGGGCATGACCTGCAGTGTCATTCAATGGGCCACCGGCGCGATGGGGCGCACCGCGCTGCGCCGGATCATCGACGATCCCGCGCTGACCCTGGCAGGCGTCCATGTCTATTCGGCAAGCAAGGCGGGCAAGGATGCAGGCGAGATCGCGCGGCGTCCACTGACCGGAGTGCTGGCGACGAACGATCTCGCGCAGACGCTGGCGACCAAGGCGGATGTTGTCATCCACACCCCGCGCATCACCTTGCCCTATGACGCGCTGGTCCCCGATGTCGAGGCGCTGCTGCGATCGGGCAAGAATGTCATTTCGACCGCCGGTTTCCATTGGCCCGCCGCGCAGGGGCCGGACTATGCCGAGCGGCTGCATCGCGCCGCGATCGAGGGCGGGGCGACCCTGGCAGGCGTCGGCGTCAGTCCCGGGATGATCGTCGAGCGAATCGCGCTCGCGGCCACCGCGATGTCGGTCGAGATCGAGCATATCCGGGTCAGCGAGACCGTCGACGCCTCGGCCATGGCAAGCGCGGCCTTTGTGTTCGAGCTGATGGGGCTTGGCAGCGATCCCGTCGTGCGCGACATCCGCACCGGGCCGCTGGCAGAGCTGTACCGCGCGCTGTTCTCCGAAGTGCTGGTATTCGCAGGACACCAGATGGGTACATCGGTCGAACGAATCGAACCGGATCATCAGCTCACAATGGCTACGGCGGATATCGTCATTCCGGCGGGCACCATCCCGAGGGGCACCGTCGCTGCAACCGAGTGGCGCTGGACCGCGCATTACACGTGCGGCGCGCGCTTCACCCTGTCGATCCTGTGGACGGCCGATCCGGCCCTGCACGAAGGCGGGCGCGGGCATTGGGATGTGCGGATCGAAGGGCGGCCCAATATCCATCTGACCATGGATATCACCGAGGCCTATCCCAACGCGCCGCCCTCGCGCGCGCTGACCGATGCGACCGTGGCGGTGGCGATCAACGCCATCCCCGCCGTCATCGCCGCGCCGCCCGGCCTGTTCGCCTTTCAGCCGCCCAGCGCGTGGAGGGCCGCTGCATGAGCGAGGCCTATCTGCACGTCGCGCTGCGCACCCCCCGCGGCAAGGCGCGGCCCGATGGCGGGCTGGCGGGCGAGACGCCGCACGGGCTGGTCGCGCAGCTGGTCGATGCGATGGAGGCGCGGGGGCACGATCCGCGGGGGCGCGCCGAGCGCATGACCTTGGGCTGTGTCGGCCAGGTCGGCGCGCAGGGCGGGCATATCGCGCTTGTCAGCAAGCTCAAGGCCGAGTTGCCCGATGGCGTCGCGGTGCACAGCCTCAACAATTTCTGCGCTTCGGGCCTGTCGGCGGTTGGCGCGGCAGCAGCGTCGGTCGCCTCGGGCCAGGCGCAATGGGCGCTGGGCGGCGGGGTCGAGATGCTGTCGAAGGTCGCCTTCATGGCGGACAAGGCGGACTATTATACCGCGACCGACATGCCGCCCGACCGGCGCTACATGCAGGTCGCGCTCGCCGCCGATCTGCTTGCCGAGAAGGAGGGGATCACCCGCGAGGAGCTCGATCAGGTTGCGCTGGTGTCGCAGGCGCGCGCGGCTGCGGCCGAGGACCAGCCGGGCTTGCTCGCATCGCGCATCGCCGTCGCGGGACTCGATCGCGAGGAAGCGGTGCGGCCGATGACGCTCGAGAGGCTGCAATCCTTGCCGCCTGCCTTTC
>CAXRCQ010000150.1:0-9351 GCA_964228845.1 Blastomonas sp. | reverse complement strand
CATGGAGACGAAGCTCCATGCGGTGTTCAACCAGAAGGGCAATTTCGAGGGCTTTTCGGCCAATTATTCGGGCGCGGGCTTCTCGAACATGCGCTTTGCGGTGCGCAGCACGACCGACAAGGGCTTTGCGCAATGGGCAGCGTCCACGCGCGAGGCCGGACAGACGCTCGACCGCGCGACCTATCTCAAGCTCGAGCGCCCGAGCGAGAAGGAGCCGGTGCGCCGCTTCGCCAATGTCGAACCGCGCCTGTTCGATCGCATCGTCAACCTGTGCGCCGAGCCAGGCAAGATGTGCATGCACGACATGATGGCGATCGACGCGCGCGGCGGCATGGGCCTCGCCGGGCTGCACAATGTGCGCCAGCTGGCCTATGACAAACACGCTGCACGCGGCACCGGCGACACCGCCAGCGACCGCTATATCGCCGAGAACTGCACCAATCCCGAACTGCTCGGCGAAAGCCTCGAGCGGATCGAGGATCGCGTGATCGATCTGGCCACGCTCACCGGTGCAGGTCTCGCCCGACCGGGCGGCCCGCGCTTCGTGTCGCGCAAGACTTCTCCCCAGCCTTCACGCAAGCCTTCCGAGCTGAGCCAGGCAGGCACCACGGACCCCGTATCATGAGCACCGACGCCGTTCCCTCCACCTCCGCCGCCGAACCGACCTTCCTGTTCGGCAAGCTCGGCTGGAACTCGCTGCCGCACGATCCGATCGTGCTCAGCACCATGGTCGTCGTGATCATCGGCGGCATCGGCCTGCTGGCGCTGGTGACGCGCTACAAATTGTGGGGCTATCTGTGGAAGGAGTGGTTCACCACCGTGGACCACAAGAAGATCGGGATCATGTACATGATCCTCGGCCTCGTCATGTTCCTGCGCGGCTTTGCCGATGCGATCATGATGCGCTTGCAGCAGGTGATGGCGTTCGGCGGCTCCGAAGGCTATCTCAACGCGCACCATTACGACCAGATCTTCACCGCGCACGGCGTGATCATGATCTTCTTCGTGGCGATGCCGTTCATCACCGGCCTGATGAACTATGTCGTGCCGCTGCAGATCGGCGCGCGCGACGTGTCCTTCCCGTTCCTCAACAATTTCAGCTTCTGGATGACCACCTCGGGCGCGGTGCTGACCATGGCCTCGCTGTTCGTCGGCGAGTTCGCCGCGACCGGATGGCTGGCCTATCCGCCGCTGTCTGGCATCGCCTACAGCCCGAGCGTCGGGGTGGATTACTATATCTGGGCGCTGCAGATTGCCGGCGTCGGGACGACATTGTCGGGCATCAACCTGATCGTCACGATCCTCAAGATGCGCGCGCCGGGCATGGGCCTGATGAAGATGCCGGTCTTCACCTGGACCTCGCTGTGCGCCAACATCCTCATCGTCGCCAGCTTCCCCGTGCTGACCGCCGTGCTCGCGCTGCTGACGCTCGACCGCTATGTCGGCACCAATTTCTTCACCAACGACTTTGGCGGGTCGTCGATGATGTACGTCAACCTCATCTGGATCTGGGGCCATCCGGAGGTGTACATCCTCATCCTGCCGCTGTTCGGCGTGTTCAGCGAGGTCACCTCGACCTTCTCGGGCAAGAAGCTCTTCGGCTATACCTCGATGGTCTATGCGACGGTGGTCATCACCATCCTGTCCTACGTCGTGTGGCTGCACCATTTCTTCACCATGGGCTCGGGCGCGAGCGTGAACAGCTTCTTCGGCATTACCACGATGGTGATCTCGATCCCCACCGGGGCCAAGCTGTTCAACTGGCTGTTCACCATGTATCGCGGCCGTATCCGCTACGAGCTGCCGATGATGTGGACGGTGGCGTTCATGCTCACCTTCACCATCGGCGGGATGACCGGCGTGCTGCTCGCGGTGCCGCCTGCGGACTTCGTGCTGCACAATTCGCTGTTCCTGATCGCGCATTTCCATAACGTGATCATCGGCGGCGTGCTGTTCGGCATCTTCGCGGCGATCAATTACTGGTGGCCCAAGGCGTTCGGTTTCAAGCTCGATCCCTTCTGGGGCAAGGTCAGCTTCTGGTGCTGGGTCCCCGGCTTCTGGGTCGCCTTCATGCCGCTCTATGTGCTCGGCCTGATGGGCGTGACGCGCCGGATGCGGGTGTTCGACGATCCGAGCCTGCAGATCTGGTTCGCCATCGCCGCTGTCGGCGCGCTGATGATCGCCGCCGGGATCGCCGCGATGCTCATCCAGTTCGCCGTGAGCATCTGGAAGCGCGAGGCGCTGGCCGAGACGACGGGCGACCCGTGGAACGGCCGCACGCTCGAATGGGCGACCAGCTCGCCCCCGCCCGATTACAATTTCGCCTTCACCCCGCGCATCCACGCGCTCGATGCCTGGTACGACATGAAGGCGGCGGGCGTCGAGCATCCGGCCGAGGGTTTCAAGGACATCCATATGCCGTCGAACACCGGCGCGGGCGTCATCCTCGCGGGCATCAGCACCGTCGCTGGCTTTGCGCTGGTCTGGCATATCTGGTGGCTGGCAGGGCTCGGCATGGTCGGGCTGATCGGTGCCGCGATCGCGCACACGTTCAACTACAAGCGCGATTTCCACATCCCGGCCTCGCAGGTTGCCGAGACCGAGAAGGCGCGTCTCGGCCAGTTGCAAGCGGCAGGAGCCTGAAGCCATGAGCAGCATCACCCTCCCCGCAGGCGATGACGCGCCGGTCTATTACGAGATCGACGAGCATCCGCATCCAGAGGGCCACAGCACCCTTCTGGGCTTCTGGATCTATCTGATGAGCGACTGCCTCATCTTCGCGATCCTGTTCGCCTGCTATGCGGTGCTCGGCGGCAATTTTGCTGCCGGGCCGGGGCCCAAAGACCTGTTCGACCTGACCCTAATCGCGCTCAACACCGCGATGCTGCTGTTCTCGTCGATCACTTATGGCTTTGCGATGATCGCGATGCAGAACAGGAACCTGCGCCATGTGCAGATGTGGCTCGCGGTCACCGGGCTGTTCGGCGCGGCGTTCCTTGCCATCGAGCTGTACGAATTCTCGCACCTGATCCATATCGGCGCGACGCCGCAGCGCAGCGCCTTCCTCTCGGCCTTCTTCACGCTGGTCGGCACGCACGGGCTGCACGTGACCTTCGGCCTCATCTGGCTGGTGACGCTGATCGTCCAGCTCGGCCGCCATGGCCTCAACCCCGCCAACCAGCGCCGCGTTGCGTGCCTCAGCCTGTTCTGGCACTTTCTCGACGTGATCTGGATCGGCGTGTTCACCTTTGTCTATCTGATGGGAATGCTGTGATGAGCGCCGCCACGACCCATGCCGAACAGGCCGAGCACGATGCCCATGGCATCGAGATTCCGCATGCCTCGTACCGCGACTATACGATCGGCTTCGTCCTCTCGGTCATCCTGACCGCGATCCCGTTCGGCCTGGTCATGACGGGCACGCTGTCGCCCGCGGTCACGGCGGTGACGATCCTCGGCCTCGCCGTGGTGCAGATCGTCGTCCACATGATCTATTTCCTGCACATGAGCCCCAAAGCCGAGGGCGGCTGGTCGATTACCTCGCTGATCTTCACGATCATCGTCGTCGGCATCATGCTGTCGGGATCGCTCTGGGTGATGAGCCATCTCAACGCCAACATGATGCCGCAGGCGCATGAAGAGACGAGCCAGATCCCGTGAGCCGGTCCCGGCCAGCCGCGCGGGTCGTGCTGGTCATCTCGCTGCTTGCCCTGGCGCTGGCGGGCTTCGGCCTTGCCGCCTGGCAGGTTCAGCGCCGCGCCTGGAAGCATGCGTTGATCGAGGCGGTGGACAGCCGCAGCACCGTCGTTCCGGTCGCCGCGCCGGTACCATCGGAATGGCCGCGCATCACCCAGGAGCGCGACGCCTATCGACGGGTCACCTTCACCGGACGGTTCGCGCATGATCGCGAGACGCTGGTCCAGGCGGTCACCGAACGCGGCGGCGGCTACTGGGTGCTGACCCCACTGATCGGCGAGCGCTTCACCGTGCTGGTCAATCGCGGCTTCGTGCCGCCCGACCGGCGCGATCCGGCGACGCGCGCGGCGGGCAATCCGGCGGGCGTGGTGCGCGTCACCGGCCTTTTGCGCATCACCGAGCCGGGCGGCGGCTTCCTGCGCTCGAACGACGCCGATGCCGATCGCTGGTACTCGCGCGATGTCGCCGCGATCGCCTCCGCGCGTGGCCTGACACGCACCGCACCCTATTTCATCGACGCCGATGCCGCACCCAATCAAGGCGGCTATCCGGTCGGTGGCCTCACCGTCATCCGCTTCAGCGACAACCATGCGGTCTATGCGTTCACCTGGCTCGCGCTCGCGCTCGGGTGCCTGTTCGGCGCAAAGCTGGTATGGCAGCGTCGATGATCCCCACCCCCGCCCCCCAGATTACCGATGCCGTGCGGCGCAACATGGCGCTGCTCATCCAGCTGCGCTGGCTGGCGGTGGGCGGGCAGCTGTTCACGATATTGCTGGTGCACGGGCCGATGGGCATTGAACTGCCGCTCGCGCCGCTGCTCGCCGCCATCAGCCTGCTCGTGTTCATCAACCTCGTCACTTTGTACATGCTGCACCGGTTCGATGCGGGCCTGGAATATGCGCTGTTCACCGCGCTGATGTTCGATATTGCGGCGCTCACCTGGCAGCTGCATTTCACCGGCGGGCTCGCCAATCCGTTTGCCGCGCTGTTCCTGCTGCAGGTCGTGATCGGCGCGATGGTGCTGCGCCCGGCGGCGTCCTGGGCAATGGTCGCCGCCTCCTTGGGCGCGCTGGCGGTGCTGGCCATCGACCCCGTTCCGCTCGCGTTGCCGCCCGAGCTGCAGGACGAGGAATTCAGCCTCTACCTGCAAGGCAGCTTCGTCTGTTTCGGGCTGATCGCGGTACTGCTGGTCGCGTTCGTCACCCGCAGCGCGCGCAACCTGCGCGAACGCGACGCCGCGCTCGCCGCGATCCGCCAGCGGGCAGCGGAAGAGGACCATATCGTGCGCATGGGCCTGCTCGCCTCGGGCGCGGCGCATGAACTGGGCACCCCGCTCGCGACGCTTTCGGTGCTGGTCAACGACTTCCGCGCGATGCCCGAGCTCGACGCGGTGGCCGATCTGTCCGCCGATCTCGACGACATGGAAAATGCGGTGCAGCGCTGCAAGACCATCGTCAGCGGCATCCTGATGTCCGCCGGCGAGGCGCGCGGCGAGGCGACCGAGCGCACGACCATGCGCGCTTTCCTGCGCGATATTGTCGACGAATGGCAGGTGACGCGCGGGCTCGATGCGCTCGAATATCATGACCGGTTCGGGTCCGACGTCGCCATCGTCTCCGATCCCGCACTGCGCCAAGTGATCGGCAATGTCATCGACAATGCGGTCGAGGTTTCGCCGCAATGGGTCGGCATCCGCGCCGCACGCCAGGGCGAAGCGCTCGAGCTCACCGTGACCGACAGGGGGCCGGGCTTCGCGCAGGAGATCCTCGACGGGCTGGGCAAACCGTACCGTTCGACCAAGGGCAAGCCCGGCGGCGGCCTGGGCCTGTTCCTGCTCGTCAACGTGATGCGCAAGCTGGGCGGAGAGGTGCGCGCGGGCAATCGCGAGCGGGGCGGCGCCGAAGTCACCATATGGTTGCCGCTGGATGCCATCGCCTATCCGACAGGAGCGCGGACATGACCGAGACCACCCGTCAGTTGCTGATCGTCGAGGATGACGAGACCTTCGCGCGCACCCTCAGGCGCTCGTTCGAGCGTCGCGGCTATGCGGTGTCGCACGCACCGGGGCATGATGGACTTCTGGCCTTGATCGAGGGTGGCTTCGCACCGACGCACGCAGTGGTCGATCTCAAGCTCGCGGGCTCGGTCTCGGGACTTGCCTGCGTTCAGGCCATCCGCGCCGCCGCGCCCGACGCGCGCATCGTGGTGCTCACCGGCTTTGCCAGCATCGCGACGGCGGTCGAGGCAATCAAGCTGGGTGCGGACCATTATCTCGCCAAGCCGTCGAACACCGACGATATCGAAGCCGCCTTCGCGCGCACCGAGGGAAATGCCGACACCGCGCTCGACACGCGGCAATCGTCGATCAAGACGGTGGAATGGGAGCATATCCACCAGACTTTGGTCGATACCGGCTTCAACGTCTCCGAAACCGCGCGCAGGCTCGGGATGCACCGGCGCACCCTGGCGAGGAAGCTGGAGAAGCGCCAGGTGCGGTGATCCTCGGTCCGCACCTCAACACGCCCGCTCAGCCTGAGGCCGTCAAAGGCCTCGCAGAATCGGTGATCGGATGGTGCCTATGCAAAGCCTGACTTGACATAATTATCAAGCATGGCTATACAGCCTTATGGATATCGATAGCGTCCACCACAAGGCGTTGCGCAGATTCCTCGAAACCGGGAACGCCAAGGGCGTGATCGAGCCTGAGCGCATTGCCGACATGATCGCGTTCATCGATGCGGCTGAGCGGTTCGAAGAACTTTCGATCGCGCCCAATTTCGGCTTTCACACGCTCACTGGCAACCGCAAGGGCGTGTTCGCAATGACCGTGACACGCAATTGGCGACTGACATTCACCAAGGTCGATGATGGCACCATCGGCAGCCTGGATCTGGAGGATTATCACTGATGGCGATCAAGCTGCACCAGAGCTTTGCGCTCCATCCCGGCCCTTGGCTCCGCCGCAACTTTATCGAGCCCTATCGCCTGACCCAGGCCGATGCGGCGATGCGTCTGAGCGTCACGCGGGTGGCGCTCAGCAATTTGCTCAACGGCAAGGCGGCGCTCTCTCCCGAAATGGCGATCCGGTTCGAACGGGCGTTCGGCGTGTCGGCCAAGACACTGCTGCGGATGCAGTCCGCGCATGACCTTGCCGCTGCACAGAAGGCCGCCGATGACATCAAGGTCGATCGGATCGAACCCCCGCTCGGGTGGACCAGCGCCGCCTGATCGCTTTCACGGCCGCGCGCAGGCGTCCAACCCGTCGCGCTGGACGATGCGGATGCGGCGGGCGATGTTGTTGCCATAGCGGCGCACGAAACCGGTCGGATTCTTGACCGAACGCTTCTTGGGCAAAGGCAAGGCTGCGGCCATGCGCGCCGCCTCGTCACGGGAGAGAGAACCCGCCCCCTTGCCGAAATAGCGCTCCGCCCCCGCCTCGACGCCATCAGGGCCAATGCCGGGTTCGGCGACGTTGAGATACACTTCCATGATCCGGCGCTTGCCCCACACGGCCTCGATCAGCACGGTGAACCAGGCTTCCAGGCCCTTGCGGAAAAAGCCGCCATTCTGCCAGAGGAACACGTTCTTCGCGGTCTGCTGGCTGATCGTCGATCCGCCGCGGATGCGCCCGCCCTCCATGTTGCGTCGCATCGCCTGCTCGATCGCCTCGGTATCGAAGCCGCTATGCGTGCAGAACTTGCCATCCTCCGCGGCGATGGCGGCGGAGACCATGTTGCGGTCGATCCGGTCGAGCGGCGTCCAGTCGCGCGTCGCGCCATTGGCGTCGCTCAGCATCGTGATCGTCGTCGGTGGCGGCACGAAGCGGTAGATGACGACCATCAGCAGCGACAGCGCCACGAAGCCGAATACCAGCTTGAAAATCCATGCGATCAAGCGGCCGATCATGCCGCGTTTGCGCGCTGCTGCCACCGGTTGCTCAACGCTTGTCGCGCCAGGAGACTGTGTCGCCCGGCTTGATGCCGAGCTCGGCGGCGCGGCCAGCGGCAATCTCCAGCACCGCAGCGACCGGCTCGCCCGAGCTGATCGGATCGAGCGAATAGGGCACCGCATTGGCGGCGATGCTCTCGACGGTGCCATCAGCGAGGATGAACAAAAGGTCGAGCGAGATCACCGTGTTCTTCATCCAGAAGCTTGCCGGTTTGGGCGTCGGGAAGGGGAAGAGCATGCCGGCATCAGGCGCAAGCTCGGTGCGGAACATCAGTCCCTGCGCCTGTTCCTGCGGACTGCGCGCCATCTCGACGGTGAACCTGTGCGTCTTGCTTCCGCTTTTGATCGTCAGCGGCACCAGATCGAGCCCGGCGGGCGACAGTGCCGGATTTTCCGCCGCCGGGCGCTGCGCCACGGCATCGCTGGGGGCAGAGGCATTGCACGCCACCAAGGCCAGCGTCGCCAGCATCGCCCCGCAGAATCTCGTCACCATATGTCTCTCCCGAATTGCTCGTCCAGCCCCGCTATCTCCTCCATGCTATCGGCGAAAACAAGCGTGCGGGCGAGTGCAAAATCATGCCCGGCGCGGATAAAGGCCTGCAATTGCTTGCGTCGGCGGTCGGGATCGGCGGGGTCCGAGGCGAACGGGCCGATCCGCTTGCGGCGGGCAAAGGCGACGGCCGACGCCGCCGCCTGGTCGCTTGCGGTGTCGCGCACCTCGCCGCGCTCCGCCTCCCCGACCCCGGCAGCGACCAGCGCCTGCTCGACCCGGCGCGCGCCATAGCCCCGCCTGAGCAGCGCGCCGCCCTTCATCGCCGCAAAGGCAGCATCGTCGACATAGCCCAGCTCCACGCAGCGATCGGCCAGCTGGTCGTAATCGGGTGCGCGCTCGTCTGCCCATCCGCGCTCGCGCACCTTTCGCTGCATATACTGGATCAGGCGCGCGCGCGTGGTCGCGAAACGCCCGAGATAATGTAGCGCCAGATCCTTCAGCGCGCGTTCGTCGAGCGGCTTGGGCGGGCGCTTTTCGCGCTTGCGTCGATCATCGGGAGCGGTCATGCGCCATTTTTGTGCCACAGTCGGGTCGAATTTAGAACGCTTGTCGTCGGCTAGAGGCGAGAAGGGGCATTCTGGGGGGATGCAGCGCAAGGCGCGGCGTTCATCTCTAGGCCATCACGGCATGGGCAGACGCTAGCGGGGTCTGGTCCATGCAGGCGTGACAGACCGGGTCACCGGCGCGCGCAGAGGAAAGCAACGGGTTAATACGCATGACGCAATTGCAGCCGACTCCCACCGCCGACGCACTTGAGCGCCGGTTCGCCGATTTCGCGACGCTGGGCGACGCACTGGACTATGCGGCACAGGGTGTGCGCGGGTTCAACTTCCACGATCCGCGCGGCACATTGGTGCGCCCCTATCCCTATAGCGAGCTGCGCCGCGATGCGCTCGAGCATGCCCGGCGGCTGATCGCGCGCGGCGTCAAGCCCGAGGACCGGATCGCCATCGTTGCCGAAACCGGCGCGGAATTCGCTTCGCTGTTCTTCGGCGCGGTCTATGCCGGCGCCTGGCCGGTGCCGCTGCCGCTGCCGACCAGCTTTGGCGGCAAGGAAAGCTATGTCGAGCAATTGAGCGTCCAGCTGCGCTCTAGCGACCCCAAATTCCTGTTCTATCCCGCTGAACTCGCGGAAATGGGCGGCGAAGCGGCCA
>CAXRCQ010000149.1:0-3404 GCA_964228845.1 Blastomonas sp. | reverse complement strand
CAACCTCCACGAGTGAATGAAGCATGGATTTACGAAAACTCAAGACCCTGATCGACCTCGTCGCCGAGTCTGGCATCTCGGAACTCGAAGTGACTGAAGGCGAGAGCAAGGTCCGTATCGTCAAAGGCGCTACCGCCAACCACAGCCAGGTCGTCATGATGCAGCAGCCGACGGCGCCCCTCGCGCAGGCCCCTGCAGCGGTTGCCGCTCCCGCTGTGCCGGCAGAGGCGCCAGTCGCTGCTCCCGCACCTGTGGGCCACGTCGTGAAGTCGCCGATGGTCGGTACCTTCTACCGTGCGTCCGCGCCCGGCGCTGCTGCCTTTGTCGAGATTGGCAGCGCCGTCAAGCAGGGCGAGACCATTTGCATCATCGAGGCCATGAAACTGCTGAACGAGATCGAAGCGGATGCGTCTGGCGTGATCAAGGAAATCCTCGTCGAGAACGGTCAGCCAGTCGAATTTGGTCAGCCCCTGTTCATCATCGGCTGACACCATGTTTGAAAAAATTCTCATTGCCAACCGCGGTGAAATCGCGCTCCGCATACAGCGCGCGTGCCGAGAAATGGGCATCAAGACCGTCGTCGTCCACTCTGAGGCGGATCGTGAAGCCAAATACGTGAAGCTGGCCGATGAGTCGGTGTGTATCGGCCCCGCCCCCTCTGCGCAGAGCTATTTGTCGATGCCGGCCATCATCAGCGCCGCAGAAGTCACAGACGCTGAAGCCAGTCATCCCGGCTATGGCTTCCTGTCGGAAAACGCTGACTTCGCCGAGCGCGTCGAGCAATCGGGCGTCGTCTTCATCGGCCCGCGACCAGAGTCGATCCGCATCATGGGCGACAAGGTGTCGGCCAAGCAGGCAATGATCAAGGCGGGCGTCCCCTGCGTTCCCGGTTCGGAGGGCGCACTGCCGGACGATCCCAAGGTGATTATTCAGACGGCTCGGCGCATCGGCTACCCGGTGATCATCAAGGCCGCCGGTGGTGGTGGCGGGCGTGGAATGCGCGTGGTGCACACCGAAGCCGCGCTGCTCAATGCGGTCACGATGACCAAAACCGAAGCCGGCGCGGCGTTCGGCAATCCCGAGGTATACATGGAGAAGTACCTCGAGAATCCGCGCCATGTAGAAATTCAGGTACTGGCAGACGAATTCAAGAGTGCGGTCTGGCTTGGTGAGCGCGACTGTTCAATGCAGCGTCGCCATCAGAAGGTGATCGAGGAAGCCCCCGCGCCAGGCATTCCGCGCAAACTGATCGAAAAGATTGGCGACCGCTGCGCCGAGGCCTGCCGCAAGATCGGTTACCGGGGCGCCGGCACTTTCGAGTTTCTATATGAGGCGGGGGAGTTCTATTTCATCGAGATGAATACCCGTATCCAGGTCGAGCATCCGGTGACGGAAATGATCACCGGTATTGACCTCGTTCAGGAACAGATTCGCATCGCCGCTGGCGAAAAATTGCGCTTCAAGCAGCGTGACATCGTGCTCAAAGGCCATGCGATCGAATGCCGCATCAACGCAGAAGATCCTTTCAAATTCACGCCATCGCCGGGACGCATACTGGCCTGGCATGCGCCCGGTGGCCCCGGCATCCGCGTTGATTCACATGCCTACGCTGGCTACTTCGTGCCACCCAACTATGATTCGATGGTCGGCAAGGTGATCTCTTATGGCGCTACGCGCGATCAGGCGATACGCCGGATGCAGATCGCGCTGTCAGAGATGGTCGTCGAAGGTATTCTCACCAACATACCGCTGCACCGCGATCTGATGGTCGATGCACGTTTCGCCGAGGGCGGTACCAACATCCACTATCTGGAACAAAAACTCGCCAGCAAAAAGTGAGGCCCAGATGAGCTGGACTGAGATTGTTCTGGAGGTGCCCCGTGATCAGGCGGAGCGCCTCTCCGATGCGCTGATGGAATCAGGGGCTTTATCGGTATCGGTGGAAGATGCCGACGAAGGCACTGAAGCAGAACGGCCGCTGTTCGGCGAGCCCGGTATGGAACCGGAACAACACGCATGGGAGCGTAGCCGTGTGCTAGCGCTGGCCGACGAAGGGACCGATCTCCATGCGCTGGTCAGCGGCGCGTGCGCGCTGTGCGAGCTCCATCCCGTGCCATCGTTCAACTCACGAAGCGTGGCCGATCAGGATTGGGTCAGGCTGACGCAGTCGCAATTCGAGCCCATCCCCATCGGCCAACGCATCTGGGTCGTGCCGAGCTGGCATCAGGCGCCAGAACCTGATGCGATCGTCCTGGAACTGGATCCCGGGCTGGCCTTTGGCACGGGCAGCCACCCCACCACACGCCTGTGCATGGAGTGGATGGAAGCCAACCTCAAAGAGCGCGTATCGCTGCTCGACTATGGCTGCGGCTCGGGCATCCTGGCGATGCTGGGCGAGAAGCTGGGCGCACGGCCCGTTGACGGCGTGGATATCGATCCGCAAGCGATCCTCTCCGCGCGCGACAACAGCGTGCGTAATCACTGCAACATCTCCTATTTTTTGCCCGAGGACTTCGCCGAAGATCGCAAGGACAACCGTTACGCGCTGGTCGTCGCGAATATCCTGTCGGGGCCGCTGAAAGTGATGGCCCCCATGCTGTGTGGACGCGTCGCCGCTGGCGGCCAGTTGCTACTCTCCGGCGTGCTCGCGCGCCAGGCAGAGGAGGTCATCGCTGCCTACTCAGGCTTGCTCTCGCTGAGCGTCTGGGATGAGCGCGAGGGCTGGGTGGCGCTGGCCGGAAGGCGGTCCGGACTGGCAATCGATTAATATACAGGGCTATGCTCGCCACTCGCTGCCCCCACTGTCAGACGCGCTTTCGCGTTACCGCTGCCCAGCTCGAACTTCGCGAGGGCTTGGTGCGCTGTGGCGCCTGCCGCGAGATTTTCAACGGGCGCGACCACTTGCTAGGTGATCTTGAAGAAGTCGAAGCCCTGGCCACGTCTGGCCAGGATGCGGATGGGCGGATGACGCTGATCGACTTTGGCTCGCTGCGTGCCAGCCAGCCAGCGGTCACCTCAAAGATGCAAGAGGAACTGGACGAACTGTCCAAGGCGATCGCCGACCTGCAGGCAAAACCATGGCGCGACACCCCGCCGCATGAACTCGTTGCTGACGCTCAGGCCGAGAGCGCAAGCTCTGCAGCTGCCGACACGACACCGAACACGCCACCCGCCTTCGTCGCTCTAGCGCGCAGACAGCGCCAGACCAGCAGCCGGTGGAAGTTTCTGTTGTGGCTGGGCTTGCCCTTGCTGCTGCTGTCGCTTGCCGCACAGCTCAGCTATTTCTTCCGTGCGGACATCGCCGCTTATTCACCGGAAGCGGGTCGCTACCTGCGCGCCGCCTGCGCCAGACTGGGATGTCAGGTGAAGCTGCCTCAGCATATCGATCTGCTGTCGCTGGAATC
>CAXRCQ010000148.1:0-6133 GCA_964228845.1 Blastomonas sp. | reverse complement strand
CGCGACCTTCTCGTCGGCCAGCGCCATGCGGCCGTTTGCCTTCACCTCGCCCGCATAGGCCGGCAGCAATCCGGCGATGACGCGGATCAGGCTCGATTTGCCGAGGCCATTGGGACCGGTGACATGGCAAGCCTCCCCTGCCCCCAGCTTCAACGAAACACCGCGAAACAGGATGCGCCCGCCGCGCAGACAGGCAAGGCCGACGCATTCCAGCGCGGTGCTGCTCTCAAAGCCCTTGGATATTGCAGCATCATGCGCCATCTGCCCCCGGATGGCGCATTTGCCGCCCGCTGCCAAGAGGAGACGATGATGGTGCGCAAACTGGAAGGCGACGAACGCGCCGAAGCCCTGGCCAGCCTGCCCGAATGGAGCCACGAACCGGTGCGCGACGGCATCACCCGCCGATTCAGGTTCGACGATTTCGCGCGCGCCTTCGGCTTCATGACCAGCGTCGCGATCCTCGCCGAAAAGGCCGATCATCATCCCGAATGGTCGAATGTCTACAACCGGGTCGACATATTGCTCACCACGCACGATGCCGACGGCCTGTCGCAGCGCGATATCGACCTTGCCAGGGCGATCGACGCGCTCGTCTGAACACGTTTGCGGCGGCCATTGTGCCCGCCGCAGCACCGCTATACTGTGCTCCCGGACCGACCCCGCATGAACGGGGCGGCATATCATTCGGGAGAGAGTGTTTATGGCAGGTGAGACCCCTGATCTGGTTGACGAGGCCGCCCAGTCCACCACGGCGCTGGGACCGCTGATGGGCCTGGCGCGCGAGGATTTTATCGGCGCGATCGGCCTGTTGCTGCGCGAGACCGCCAGCGACCCGGCGCGCACCATGCGGCACGCCCAGGCCTTTTCCGAGGATGTCGTCAAGATCATGATGGGCCAGTCCGAGCTGTCGCCCGATCCCAAGGACAAGCGCTTCATGGACCCGGCCTGGCGGTTCAACCCGTTCTTCAAGGCGGGCGCGCAATATTATCTGGCGGTACAGAAGGGCATGAAGACCTGGCTGGACGAGCTGGAGCTCGATGCGCTCGAGCGCGATCGCGCCAATTTCATCTCGGCGATCATCATCGATGCGCTCGCCCCGACCAACAGCTTGATCGGCAACCCGACCGCGCAGAAGCGCATCGTCGATTCGGGCGGTCTGTCGCTGCTCAAGGGGCTGAAGAACGCCTATAACGACATGGTGTTCAACGACGGGATGGTCAGCCAGGTCGACAAGAAGCCGTTCACGCTGGGCGAGAATGTCGCGACCTCGAAGGGCAATGTCGTCTATCGCGACGAGATCATGGAGCTGATCCAGTACGCGCCGACGACGGAAGAGGTCTATGCGGTCCCGCAGCTGACCATCCCGCCGCAGATCAACAAGATGTACATCAACGACCTGTCGCCCGAGAAATCGGTGGTGAAATGGCAGGTCGACAACGGCATCCAGACCTTCGTCATCTCGTGGCGCAACCCGCAAAAGGAGCACGGGGCCTGGGCGATGGCGGATTATATTGCCGCATGCACCCGCGCACTCGATGTCGTCTGCGAGATCACCGGATCGAAAAAGGTCAATGTGTCGGGCGGCTGTTCGGGCGGGCAGACACTGGCGATGCTGGTGTCCAAGCTCCAGGCCTCGGGCGACGACCGGATCGGATCGGTGACGCTGATGGTGTGCGTGCTGCATCCCAAGCAGACCGATATCGAGGCGGGATCGCTGATGAGCGACAATGGCCTCGCGCTCGCCAAGCAGCGCGCGGCGCGCAAGGGCGTGATCAAGGGCAGCGACCTGTCGCGCGGCTTTGCCTGGCTGCGGCCCAACGACCTGATCTGGAACTATGTCATCAACAACTATCTGATGGGCGAGGACCCGCCGGCGTTCGACGTATTGTTCTGGAATGCCGACGCTACCAACCTGTCGGCCAGCCTGATGGGCGATTTCCTGCACATCTACGAAACGCTCGCCTTCACCCGCAAGGGCGAGGTAGAGATGGTCGGGCACAAGATCGACCTGTCCAAGGTGACCAACGACCTGTTCATCCTGGGCGGGGTCACCGATCACATCACTCCATGGCGCGCCTGCTATCGCTCGACCCAGCTGTTCGGATCGAAGAATATCGATTTCATCCTTTCGCAATCGGGGCACATGCAGGCGATCCTGAACCCGCCGACCAACCCCAAGGCGAAATATTTCAAGATGAAGGGCAACACGCCGACCAAGGCGGGCAAGACCCCGGCCGATGTCGACGACTGGCTGGCCAAGGCCGAAGAGGTCAAGGGCAGCTGGTGGCCTTACTGGATGGAATGGGTTCAGGCGCGATCGGGCGACAAGAAGGCCGCACCCGCCGCAACCGGCAGCAAGAAGCACCCGGCACTGGAACCCGCGCCCGGCCTGTATGTACTGGAGTAGTTCGCTTCAATCCTCCCCTTTTAGGGGAGGTGGCAGGCCGCAGGCCTGACGGAGGGGTGTCCAAGCCAGCGAGAGCGCGACACCCCTCCACCACTTCGTGGTCCCCCTCCCCTTGCAGGGGAGGATTTCATGGGCCTTCAACCGATCGGAATTCTTCTTGGCCACCCAGTTCAAATCCGCCGCCACCACCGGCCCCGAAATCACGATGGAGCAGGCCGATGGCCGCACGCTGCGCGTCGCGCGCTGGCGGTTCGACGAGGGGCTGAGCAAGCCGCCGCTGCTGTTCTTCAACGGCATCGGCGCGAACATGGAGGCGGTGGCCCCATTTGCCGATCTGCTCGAGGAGCGGCCGTTCATCACCTTCGACATGCCCGGAGTCGGCGGCTCGCCCGATCCGCGCGTCCCCTATAACGCGTTCCTGATGGCGCGCATCGCCTGGCTGCTGCTCGACCGGTTCGGCATCGAGACGGTCGACGTGATGGGGGTGAGCTGGGGCGGCGCGATGGCGCAGCATTTCGCGCTCCAGCATTCGGGCAATGTCAACCGGCTGGTGCTCGCCGCGACGACCGCGGGCATGTTCATGATCCCGGGCAATATCTCGGCGCTCAGCAAAATGGCCGATCCGCGCCGCTATATCGACCCCAGCTATATGGAGAAGCATTTCGCGACGCTCTATGGCGGTTCGACCGAGGGCGCGAGCGGCCATACCGGGCGCATCACCCCGCCGTCGAAGATCGGCTATTTCTACCAGCTGCTCGCGATGATCGGCTGGACCAGCGCGCCGTTCCTGCCCTTCATGAACAAGCCGACGCTGATCCTGATGGGCGGCGACGACCAGATCGTGCCGGTCGCCAACGGGCATATCCTCAAGACGCTGATCCCCAATTCGGAGCTGAAGATCATCGATGATGGCGGGCATCTGTTCCTGCTCAGCCATCTTGACGAGAGCCTCGCCGCGATCCGCGCGCATCTGGATGCGGTGGAGGAGTGACGGCCAAGGCTGGCGCATAGGTCCCTCGACGGGAGTTTATCGTCAGCGGCTGGCTTGCCAGCCAGCCGAAGGGCTCGGGAACTGGGAAATGTTGTTAAGCGATTAGCCTCAACCCCGTCCGATTGTCCCGAGCGTAGTCGAGGGACGTATGCGCACCCGCTCCTACCGCACTACGCCGCCTTCACCTTCTGGCGATAGGCGTGGAGCAGCGGTTCGGTATAGCCGCTGGGCTGTTCCACCCCTTTGAACACCAGATCGCGAGCGGCCTGGAAGGCGAACGAGCCTTCCGGATTGTCCGCCATCGGCCGGTACAGCGGATCGCCCGCATTCTGCGCATCGACCTTGGCCGCCATGCGCAGCAGCGCCGCGTCGACCTCCTCTGCGGTGCACACGCCGTGCAGCAGCCAGTTGGCGAGCGCCTGGGACGAGATGCGCAGCGTCGCGCGGTCTTCCATCAGGCCGATATCGTGAATGTCGGGCACCTTTGAACAGCCGATCCCCTGATCGACCCAGCGCACGACAGAGCCCAAGCTGCCCTGCGCGTTATTGTCGAGCTCGGCGCGGATATCCTCCGGTGACCAGTTCTGCCCGGCCGCCAGCGGCACATTAAGCAGCGGCTCGAGCGTCGGCACCGGCTGCGCGGCGATCTCGGCGCGGCGGGCGAAAACATCGACCTTGTGATAGTGCATCGCGTGGAGCGTCGCGGCGGTCGGCGACGGGACCCAGGCGGTGTTCGCGCCGGTCAGCGGATGGCCGATCTTCTGCTCCATCATGTCGCGCATCATGTCCGGCGCGGCCCACATGCCCTTGCCGATCTGCGCCTTGCCGTCGAGCCCGCACTTCAGGCCGATGCCGACATTGCGCGCCTCGTACGACTTGATCCAGTCCGAGGTCTTCATGTCGCCCTTGCGGATCATCGCGCCCGCCTGCATCGAGGTGTGAATCTCGTCGCCGGTACGGTCGAGGAAGCCGGTGTTGATGAACACGATGCGGTCCTTCACCGCATGGATGCAGGCGGCGAGGTTCGCCGAGGTGCGGCGCTCCTCGTCCATCACGCCGACCTTGATGGTGTGGCGCTCCAGACCCAGCATGTCCTCGACGGCATCGAACAGGTCGTTGGTGAAGGCGCACTCTTCCGGCCCGTGCATCTTGGGCTTGACGATATAGATCGATCCCGCGCGGCTGTTGCGGAAGCGGCCCAGCCCCTTGAGATCATGCATGCCGATGGCGCTGGTGAACACCGCATCGAGAATGCCCTCGGGCGCTTCCGATCCGTCCGCGAGCAGCACCGCCGGGTTGGTCATCAGATGACCGACATTGCGCACGAACAGCACGCTGCGGCCCGGCAGGCTGAACGCCGTGCCATCGGGCGCGAGATAGTCGCGGTCCGGCTCGAGCGCGCGGGTCAGCGTCTTGCCGCCCTTGGGGAAGCTCGCCTCCAGGTCGCCGCGCATCAGCCCCAGCCAGTTGGTATATGCCAAGATCTTGTCCTCGGCATCGACCGCCGCGACCGAATCCTCCATGTCGACGATGGTGGTGAGCGCGGCTTCGAGCAGCACGTCGGCAATGCCCGCCGGATCGTCCTTGCCGATCGGGTGCGTGCGATCGATCACGATCTCGATATGCAGGCCGTTATGCTTCAGCAGCAGGCTGTCGCCGCGCGTGCCGACAAGCTGCGCCGGATCGGCGAGCGCGGGCGTGCCGCCGGCATAATCCGCCCAGCCTCCCTCGGCGAGCGGCACCGCCTCGTCGAGAAACGCCTTGGCCGCCTTGACGACCGCCGCGCCGCGCACCGGATCATAGCCGCCGGGCTGCGCCGGGGCGGCATCGAGCGCGTCGGTGCCGTAATAGGCATCGTACAGGCTGCCCCAGCGCGCGTTGGCGGCGTTGAGGACAAAGCGGTCGTTGAGCGAGGGCACGACGAGCTGGGGACCGGCCATGGTCGCGATTTCGGGATCGACATTCCGTGTGCCGATGGCGAACGGCTGCGGCTCGGTCACCAGATAGCCGATGTCGTACAGGAAGGTGCGATATTCCATGGCGTTGAACGGCTGGCCCTTGCGCGCGCGGTGCCAGTCATCGATCTTCGCCTGAAGCTCCTCGCGCTTTTCCAGCAACTTGCGGTTCACAGGTACGAAGCGTTCGAGCAGGGCGGCGAAATCCGCCCAGAAGCGGTCCGCATCCAGCGCCAGCGGGGCGAGCACCGATTCGGTGACAAAGCCGTGCAGCGCGGAATCGATGCTGATGCCGTTGCTCTGGAGATATTCGCTCATTCCCGGTCCTCTTTGCTTGGAATCGAATCCTCCGGCGAAGACCGCCAGAGTGCAGAGTTTTCCCGGGGAGGAATGGCCGACAGCCTATGGCAAGGCAAGGCGGATAAGGCAATCCGGTTTCGGTTGCTACGGGTGGCGGTATGCCCGCAACCCGGCTAAGAGGTGGCGGATGACGACCAGCCCTGCCAGCCTGACCGCATCCGAAATCGCCTGTCTGGAGCGGATCAACCAGCCCGTGATTTTGGCCCAGGTCGAACGCTGGGCCGCGATCAACAGCGGGTCGGGCAATCTGGCGGGCCGGGCCCAGACCGCCGCTATGCTGGCCGATGCGTTTTCCGCGCTTCCCGGCGAGGTGCGGCTGGTCGATGGCGCGCCGGTCGAGTCGGTGCGCGCCGATGGCATCATCGACACGATCGAGCGGGGCAAGCATCTGGTCGTTTCCGTCCGCCCCGGTGCCAATGT
>CAXRCQ010000147.1:0-5119 GCA_964228845.1 Blastomonas sp. | reverse complement strand
CAGATCGACCATCGCCACACGGTTGCGCATGCGCCGCCGATGACCGACGGCGCGGCGCTGGCGCTGATCGGCCCGCGCGAGGGCGCCCTCGCGCGCATCGTCGTGCATGCCGAGGTGGGCGGCGACCCCTGGGATTCGCTGACCGCGGGTTTGGCCGCGATGGACAGGGCGCTGGAAAGGGCAGGGCTCACGCTCGCCGACATGGATCGCATCGAGTTCATGGAGGCCTTCGCCGTCACCCACGCCAAGTTCCTGCGCGATCGCGCCCCCGATCCGGAGCGGGTCAATGTCAGCGGTGGGCATGTCGCCAAGGGCCATCCGATGGGGGCGACCGGCGGCGTGCTGCTTTCGACCCTGGTCGACGCGCTGACCGACTCGGGCGGCACGCTCGGCCTGGTCGTGGCGACCGGGGCGCAGGGCGTGGGCGTCGCAACCATCGTGGAGCGTATCTGAATGCTGATCGACAAATTGCGCCTGCCCGTCGTGGCCGCGCCGATGTTCCTGGTCTCCGGCCCCGAAATGGTGATCGCGGCGGCGCGCTCGGGCATCATCGGGGCCTTCCCCACGCCCAATTGCCGCACGGCGGCGGACCTCGACGCCTGGATGTCGCGCATCGCGGCGGAAACCGAAGGCGCGCCGGGGCTCTGGGCGGCGAATCTCGTCACGCATAGCAGCAACCAGCGGCTCGCCGATGACCTGGCGCTGATCGCCAAGCACAAGCCGCCGGTCGTGATTACGGCGCTCGGCAGCCCGGCTCCGGCGGTCGAGACGGTGCACGGCTATGGCGGCATCGTGCTGGCGGACGTGATCTCGGTGGCGCTCGGGCGCAAGGCGGCGGCGGCGGGTGCGGACGGGCTGGTCTGCGTGTCGGCCGGGGCAGGGGGGCATACCGGCTTCCTCTCGCCCTTCGCCTTCATCACCGCTTTGCGCGCCGAGTTCGACGGCATCATCTGCGTCGGCGGCGGGATTGCCGATGGCGCGGCGCTGGCCGGCGCAATCGCTGCGGGCGCGGACCTGGTCTATATGGGCACGCGCTTCCTCGCAGCGGAAGAGAGCATGGCGGTGCCCGGCTACAAGCAGATGGTGGTCGACAGCCATATCGAGGATCTGGTGGTCAGCCCGGCGATCACCGGCACGCCGGCGTCTTGGCTGATCCCCTCGCTGGTCGCCTGCGGCTATGATCCGAAGGACTTGGGCAAGCCGGCCACGCGCGATTATGGCGGCGACCCGCATGCCAAGTGGAAGGACCTCTGGGCGGCGGGCCAGGGCGTCGGCACGGTGCGCGGCGTCGAGCCCGTGAGCGCCATTGTCGACGAGATCGAGACGGGCTTTCGCGCCGCCACCGAGCGGCTTAGCCAGCGCGCCGCAGCGCGCTGACCGCAGCCCGGCTCAGCCACGCCTGGGCGGCATCGGGATGAAGCCCGAGGTGCGCGCGACATAATCGGCATAGCCCTCGCGCGTCTTGGCCAGGCGCTTTTCCACCGTCGGCGCGCCCGACCATTTCATCAGCGTCCAGGTGAGCAGCATCGGGCCGACGATCGCCGCGAGCCCGGTCGAGGTCTCCGCCGCGATCAGCCACAGGCCCCACCAGGTCGTCGCATCGCCGCAATACTTGGGGTGGCGGGTATAGCGCCACAGGCCGCTGGTAATCAGCTTGCCCTGGTTCTCGGGCCTGGCCTTGAACGCCACAAGTTGCGCATCGCCGATCGTCTCGAACGCGATGCCGAACAGCGCGATGCCAGCGCCGATCATGCCCAGCGTTCCCACCGGCGGCGCGGCATCGATCTGGCCCAGCTGCACCGGCAGGCAGACGACGAACAGCAGCGGGGCTTGCGTCGCGAACACCAGCTGGCCCGATGCGCGCGCGAAGCTCCAGCCCCTGTGCTGCTGCGCCTTGCCGAGCAGCGCCGAATAGCGCCGGTCCGGCCCATGGCTGCGCCAGCGCCAGAGCATGAATGTTCCCAGCCGCGCCGACCACAGGCCGCAAATGGCGAACAGCATCCGCATCCGCGTCGGATCGCCCTCTGCCTGGACATAGGTGCTTGCCGCCATCACCAGCATGCCCCAGGCCCAGAAGCTGTCTACTGGGGTCACATCGCGCGTCCCCAGACAGATCAGCCAGAGCGCGACAAAGCATGCGCCGAGCACAGCCGCATTGATCGCCAGAATCGTCAGCATCCCGTTTTCTCCCGATTTTTGAGTATTTCCGGCGCCCTAGCCGGTGATCGCGACGCCCTCGTCCGGCGGATCGGCAAAGGCCCGCTCCACTGAGGCGCGCCGCCCGTCGAGCACCGCGCGGCGGTTGATCGTGCCCTTGTCGGACAGCTCGTGCGCCGCCGGGTTGGGCGGGGTGTCGAACAGCGCGACCCGCCGGATCACCGCGCCGCCGCGCGCTTCGCGATTATAGCTGCGCACCGCCTCGGCCACGGCATCGAGCGTCGCGCCGGGCTTGGGCCAGGCGAGCATCGCGAGATACGGCCGACCGTCATCGGCCAGCACCAGATCGGTGATCAGGCCATCGCAGGCCTTGAGCAGCTTTTCGCGCACCGCGCCGCCATAGACCCAGTTGCCATTGGCAAGCTTGAACTCCTCGGCCAGCCGCCCGGCAAAGGCGAGGCCCTGGCCATAGTCGCTCTCGTCATGGAAGACCGCGACATCGCCGGTGCGGTAAAAGCCCTCGTCGTCGAACGCGGCGGCGGTTTTTTCGGGCTCGTCCAGATAGCCCTTCATCACATTGGGGCCGGAGAGCCTTACCTCGTAGCGCCCGTCGCACGGCACCAGCTTGAGCGAGAGACCGGGCGCGGGCAGGCCGATGCCGACGCGTGTCGAGGGGAAATGGATCGCCATGCAGCCCGAGACCGTCTCGGTCATGCCATAGCCGGTGGTCATGTGGATGCGGTGGCCGGTCTCGGCGATGGCAAGCTCCTGCAGCCGGTCGTACACCGGCTGGGGGAGGCCTGCGCCGCCATAGAGCATCAGCCGCATCTTGGCGAAGAAGCGCGCGCGCAGCTCGGCATCGTGCTCCATCGCCTCGACCAGCATCGCATAGCCGGTGGGCACGTTGTTGAAATAGGCGACCGAAATCTCGCGCAGATTGGCGATGGTCTGGTCGAACAGGCCGGGCAGCGGCTTGCCCGCATCGATGTGCAGCGTGCCGCCTTCGAGCAGGCAGGTGCGCATGACGGAGGCACCGGCGGCATGATGCCAGGGCAGCCAGTCGAGCATCACATCGTCCCAGCCCGCGGCCTTGCCGATCATGTCGAGCCCTTGCGCGCCGCACGCGGCGAGCGCGGTCAGGCTGTGCGGCACGATCTTGGGCAGGCCGGTCGAGCCCGAGGTGAGCATGTAGATCGCCGCCGCATCGGGATCGACCGAAGCGATGGCTTCGGACGCCACCGCGCCGGGATCGGTCGCGATCACATCGGGATAGGCGGTCGCCTCGGCAAAGGGCGCAGGATCGCTGCTGATAATGTGCGCGCCCGGTGCGACAGCAGCGAGCGCGGCAGCGATGGCGGGATGCGGTTCGGCAAGGATCACGTCCGGCTGCGTCCGCGCGACGACATGGCGCAGCCGCGCATGGTCGCCACCCGCAAGGCCATAGGCGATGCTCACTGGCACGATGATCATGCCGGCCGCCCAGGCGGCAAAGGTCATCACCGCGACCGGCAGGCTGTTCTCGGCGATGATCAGCAGCCGCGTGCCGCGCGGGAAACTCTCCGCCAGCCAGCGGGTCGCGCCGTCCATGTCGCGCTTGATCTGCGTGTAGCTGCGATAGGCCCATTGCCCGTCCGCCCCGCGCCAGCCGATCGCCGGGGCATCGCCCTTGAGCGCCGCGCGCTCGGCAAAGGCGCGCGGGATGTTCGCATCGAACGCGCGCAAGGGTACGCGGCTTTTCAGGATGATCGTGCCATCGGCGCGCCGCGCGACATCGAGATCGACGGCCCTGAACTCGGCCGCGCGAAACGGGGCATCGGCCAGCATCGTCGTGGTCATGCCGCCGGCCGGTCGATCAGTTCCTTGACCTGGGCCGGATAAGGCTTGCCCGCCTTGATCGCATCGACCGTGGCGCGATCGAGATAATCGCGCCAGCCGATGATCTTGTCGCCCTGATATTCGATGATCCCTGCATAGGGCGCGGCGACGCGGACGCCGTCGGTCGTCACATATTCGTCGACGCCCTCGACGAACAGCCGGTCGGCGGTCTCGGCATGCGCGAAGATGCGCCAGTTGACCTCGGCGATGGTCGATCCGAAGCGTTCGATGAACGCGCGCGCCTCGGCCTTGCCGCGTGCGGGAGGGGCGATCGCGGCGGCATAATGCCAGACGACATCGTCGTGCAGCATGGCGAGCACGGCTTCTGCATCCTTGCGGGTCCAGGCGGCGATCAGTTGCTTGAACTGGTGGAAACGAGTGTCGCTCATGCCGCCTGCTCCACGATGAAGCTGACCGTGGTAGTGGTCGATCCGCCGATATTGAGCGTCTGCACCCGGCGCGCACCCTCGACCTGATTGTCCGCCGCCTGGCCGGTGACCTGGCGGTGCGCGTCGAGCAGCATGCGCACGCCCGTCGCGCCGACCGGATGGCCGAGCCCGATCAGCCCACCCGAGGGATTGATCGGCAGCCTGCCGCCGATCTCGATATCGCCCGCCTCGACCGCCTTCCACGCCTCGCCCGGCGCGGTGAGGCCGAGATGGTCGATTGCCATATATTCGGTCATCGCGAAGCAATCGTGCGTCTCGACCGCATCGATCGCCTCGACCCCCGACACGCCGGCACGGGCGCGGGCATCGTCGATCGCGCGCTTGACCTGGGGGAAGACATAAGCGCTGTCTCCCGCCATCCGGCGCTTGTCGCGATAGCCGAGCGCCGCCGAGCGATGGCCCCAGCCGGCGATGCGCGACAGGGACTCCATCGGAATACCGCGCTTGGCCGCATATTCACAGGCGCGCTTTTCCGATGCGAGGAAGACGACGGCCGCGCCGTCGGTCACCTGGCCGCAGTCGTTCTTGCGCGTGCGCCCCTCGACCACAGGATTGGCCTCATCGTCCTCAGTGAAGCTCTTCGGGCCGAACTGCCATTGCCGCGTCTGCGCGGCGGGGTTGCGACGGCCATTGGCGAA
>CAXRCQ010000146.1:0-13648 GCA_964228845.1 Blastomonas sp. | reverse complement strand
ACCGGCAGCGCTCCAGCGCGCGGCAGCGCCATCGGCCTCCCAGCGCGCGACGGTTTCGGCAAAGCCTGTGTCGCGAACGGTGAAATATTGGGCACCATGGTCGAAGAACGCCATGCCCTGCGCGGTCTCGGTGCGCCGCGTCGACATGCGGCCACCGGGGCCGCGCGCCTTGTCGAACAAGGTGATGCCATGCCCCGCCTCGGCCAGTCCGCGTGCTGCGGTCAGCCCGGCCAGCCCGGCTCCGATGATCCCGATCTTCATGGTTCAGCGCCTCAGCAGGAACACGGCGTGTTCGGCGAGCAGATTGGCCATGCCGCGCGATGTCGGCTTGCCGCCCGACAGGAACCATGCGCCATCGCAGGTCCAGCCGCGCTCTGCGATCAGATCGCGGAAGTCATCGATGCTGACATGGTGGATATTGGGCGTGTCGTACCAGCTCTCGGGCAGCAGCCTGGTCACCGGCATCTGTCCCCGGGTCAGCAGCGACAGGCGGATGCGCCAGTGCGCGAAATTGGGAAAGCTGACGAACGCCTGCCGTCCGATGCGCAGCAGCTGTTCGAGCACCAGATGCGGCGCGCGCGTGGTCTGCAGCGTCTGGCTGAGGATCGCATAATCGACGCTGTCCGACGGATAGTCGGCCAGATCGGTATCGGCATCGCCCTGGATCACCGATAGTCCGCGCGTCACCGCCGCGCTGACATTGGCGGGGTTGAGCTCCAGCCCGCGCGCGCGCACGCCTGCCTTGTCGCGCAGCGCGGCCATCAGCGCGCCGTCGCCGCAGCCGACATCGAGCACGCGCGCACCTGGCGTCACGTTCTCGGCGATGATCTGGAGGTCCGGGCGCAAGCCGCTCATGGATTCGCCCCGGCGCGCAGGAACCCGTCGACGATGCGGTTCATCTCGGGACATTCGAGCAGGAACGCGTCATGGCCGAAGGGCGAGGACAGTTCGACAAAGCTCACCTCGGCCCCGGCGGCGTTGAGCGCATGGACGATGCGGCGCGATTCCGCCGTGGGGTAGAGCCAGTCGGTATCGAAGCTGATCAGGCAGAAACGCGTCTTCGTGCCCATGAAAGCGTTGGCGAGCACGCCGTCAAAGCCTTGCGCCAAGTCGAAATAGTCCATCGCGCGGGTGATGTAGAGATAGCTGTTGGCATCGAACCGGTCGACGAAACTGATGCCCTGGTGACGCAGATAGGACTGGATCTGGAAGTCCGCGTCGAAGCCGAAGCTGCTGCCGTTGCAATCCTTGGGGCCGCTATCCTGCAACCGCCGCCCGAATTTCTCGGTCAGCCCGGCTTCGGAGAGGTACGTGATGTGCGCGGCCATCCGCGCGACGGCCAGGCCCGATTTGGGCACGTCGCCATCGGCATAATAGGCCCCCTTGCGCCAGCGCGGATCGGCCATGATCGCTTGGCGGCCGACCTCGTGAAAGGCGATGTTCTGCGCCGAATGCCGCGCGGTCGAGGCGATGACCAGCGCCGCGCGGACGCGATCGGGATAGAGCACCGGCCAGCTCAGGGCCTGCATGCCCCCCATCGAGCCGCCGATCACGGCGGACAGCACGGGCACGCCGAGATAATCGAGCAGCAGCGCCTGCGCGCGGACCATGTCGGCGATCGACAGCACCGGAAAATCCATGCCCCAGGGCTCGCCGGTCGCGGGGTTGACCGTGGCAGGGCCGGACGATCCCATGCAGCTGCCGATGACATTGGCGCAGATGATGAAATCGCGCGCCGGATCGACCGGCTTGCCCTCGCCCACCAGCCGCTGCCACCAGCCGGGCTTGCCGGTGATCGGGTGGGTCGAGGCGACATATTGATCGCCGGTCCGCGCATGGCAGATCCGGATCGCGTTGCTCTTGTCCGCGTTGAGGCTGCCATAGGTTTCATACGCGATCTGCACCGGTGCGAGCGACGCCCCGCAATCGAGCGGCAGCGGCCCCAACAGCGTCACCCTCCGGTCAAGCCCGAAGCGTTCGTCGGAAAGAGGGGCAGATGCGCTCGCCATGGCGGGCGGGATTGGCGGCAAGCCGTGCGGCTGTCAATGGGGGGCGATATCAATCCTCCCCGAGACAGGCACGGGGAGGATTTCGGGATTCACGGCGCCCCTTGCCCTATTCCCACACCGCTTCGGGCGGCAGGCTCATCAGGATCGCGTCGATATTGCCGCCGGTCTTGAGACCGAACAGGGTGCCGCGATCGTGGATCAGGTTGAATTCGGCATAGCGCCCGCGCCAGACGAGCTGCTGGTGCTTCTCGGTGGCCGTGAATTCCTGCCCCATCCGGCGGCGCACCAGCGCGGGGAAAATGTCGAGAAACGCGCGGCCGACATCCTGGGTGAAGGCGAAATTGGCATCGAATGCAGCCTCGTCGGGGCATTCGAGATGATCGTAGAAGATGCCGCCGACGCCGCGGTGGACGCCGCGATGCGGGATGTAGAAATAGTCGTCCGCCCATTTCTTGAACTTCGCGTGATAGTCCGGATTGTGCGCATCGCACGCGGCCTGCATCCGCGCGTGAAAATCCTCCGTATCCTGTTCATAGGGCAACGGCGGGTTGAGATCGGCTCCACCGCCGAACCATGCCCTGGTGGTCACGAGAAAACGGGTGTTCATATGCACCGCAGGCACGTGCGGATTCGACATATGGGCGACCAGGCTTATTCCGGTCGCAAAAAAGCGCGGGTCGTCGCCTGCGCCATGGATCGATTTGGCGAATTCCTCGCTGAACCGGCCCTCGACGGTCGACACGTTGACGCCCGCCTTTTCGAACACCTTGCCCTTGATCAGCCCGCGCACGCCGCCGCCGCCGGGCGATCCGTCCGCCTCGGTGCGTTCCCAGGGTGTGTATTCGAAGCTCGCATCGCTGCCGGCTTCGCGTTCGATCGCGGTGAATTCGGCGCAGATCGCGTCGCGCAGGCTTTCGAACCAGGCGCGGGCCTGAGGTTTTTGTTCGGTCCAGTCAGTCATCGCGCTCCCCTGCATGGTGATGGCCGATCATGCCTCACCCAGTTTCCGTGTCTGCCGCAGCGCTTCGCCCAGCGCAATCCCGGTGGCGACCGATATGTTCAGCGATCGGACACCCGGCGCCATCGGAATGGTGGTCAGAAGGTCGCAGGCATCGCGCACATGATCCGGAACGCCGGCGCTTTCCGACCCCATCAGCAATATGTCATTGTCCTGGAACGCGGTGCGATAGATGCTGTCGGTCGCCTTGCTGCTCATCAGGATCAGGCGCGCGCCGCTATCGCGCACAAAGGACTGGAAGCTGGACCAGTCGGCATGACGGGTCATCTCGGCGAGCGGGCCATAGTCCATCGCCGCGCGCTTCAGCCTCTTGTCGTCGAACACGAAGCCGCACGGCTCGATAATCTCTACCGGCACCGCCATGCAGGCGGCCAGCCGCAGGATGGCGCCGACATTTCCGGCGATTTCGGGCTGGTACAGGGCAATGCGCATCGCCCCTTCATAGCGTGCGCGGCGCGACTGTCACCTGCCATGCTCGGTCCGGCGCGCGCAAGGCACGGCATAACGGCGCAAAATCGGCGGAATGATGCTGTGGCGCGCCAATTTCCCTGTTGGCAAGATGACGATTTTGCGTCTATCAGGCCCGCAATCATGCGGACGGGCCAGGGGCAAAGCCGTGCCATGCCGCTTCCTATATCGACAAAAAACGTATCCTTTTCAATAGCTTGAGGGTCAGGTTAGCGACATGGCAGAACAAGTCACGATGAATCAGGATGGCAGCGCCGCCGTCGAATCCGACGGTGTGCGCCGCCGTGACTTCATCAACATCGCCGCCGTCAGCTTTGCTGGCGTGGGTGGCGCAACCGTGCTCATCCCGCTCATCACGCAGATGGCGCCCAGCAAGGACGTGCTCGCGCTGTCTTCGACCGAGGTCGATATCTCTGCGGTTCAGCCGGGCCAGGCGATCAAGACCGTGTTCCGCAAGCAGCCGGTGTTCATCCGCAACCTGACGCCCGCCGAAATCGCTGCGGCCGACAAGGTGCCTGTCGACAGCCTGCGCGATCCGCAGACGCTCGAGGAGCGCACGGTCGACGGCAAGACCAACTGGCTGGTGACGCTGGGCGTCTGCACCCATCTGGGCTGCGTGCCGCTGGGCGCAGCGCAGGGCGAGGTGAAGGGCGAATTCGGCGGCTATTTCTGCCCCTGTCACGGTTCGCACTATGATACCGCCGCGCGCATTCGCAAGGGTCCCGCGCCGAAGAACCTGGAAGTTCCGGAGTTCTCGTTCCTGTCAGACACTGTCATCAAGATCGGTTGAGGAGCATAAGAGATGAGCTTTTCCTGGGCCAAGCATTACGAACCCAAGTCCGATCTGACCAAATGGCTGGATGAGCGCCTGCCGCTCCCGCGTCTGGTCTATGGGGCGATCGGCGGCGGCTATCCCGTGCCGCGCAACCTCAACTATTTCTGGAATTTCGGCGTGCTCGCCGGCATTGCTCTGGTCATCCAGATTGTCACCGGCATCATCATGGCGATGCACTATGCGCCCAATGCGCTGGTCGCCTTTGACTCGACCGAACATATCATGCGCGACGTGAACTGGGGCTGGATGCTGCGCTATGCGCACGCCAACGGCGCCAGCTTCTTCTTCATCGTCGTTTATATCCATATCTTCCGTGGCCTCTATTTCAGCTCGTACAAGGCCCCGCGCGAGATGATCTGGCTGCTCGGCCTGGTCATCTTCCTGCTGATGATGGCGACCGCGTTCATGGGCTATGTGCTTCCCTGGGGCCAGATGAGCTTCTGGGGTGCCAAGGTGATCACCGGCCTGTTCGGCGCGATCCCGCTGGTCGGCGAGCCGATCCAGCAGTGGCTGCTCGGCGGCTATGCGCCGGATAACGCCGCGCTCAACCGCTTCTTCTCGCTGCACTATCTGCTGCCGTTCGTGATCGCCGGTGTCGTCATCCTGCACATCTGGGCGTTGCACATTCCGGGCTCGTCGAACCCGACCGGCGTGGAAGTGAAGTCGGAATCGGACACCGTGCCGTTCCACCCCTATTACACCGCGAAGGACGGTTTCGGCCTGGGCGTGTTCCTGATCCTGTTCTGCGCGATGCTGTTCTTCGCGCCGAACGCGCTCGGCCACCCGGACAACTATATCCCGGCCAACCCGCTCTCGACGCCTGCGCATATCGTTCCCGAATGGTATTTCTGGCCGTTCTACGCGATCCTGCGCGCCTTCACCTTCGACTTCTTCATCGTGCCGGCCAAGCTGCTCGGCGTGCTGGCGATGTTCGCTTCGATCCTGCTGCTGTTCTTCCTGCCCTGGCTCGATCGTTCGCCCGTCCGTTCGGGCAACTATCGCCCGCTGTTCCGCACCTTCTTCATCATTCTGGTGATCGACGTGCTGATCCTGGGCTATCTGGGCGGTGCGCCGGCCGAAGAACCCTATGTGATGCTCAGCCAGCTGGCTTCGGCTTATTATTTCGCCCACTTCCTGATCATCCTGCCGATCATCTCGAAGATCGAAAAGCCCAAGCCGCTGCCCTTCTCGATCACCGAGGCGGTGCTCGGCAAGGACAGCCATGGTACGGCAGGCGGCCCCGCGCTGCAGCCCGCCGAATAAGCCCTGACGCAATAAGGAAAGTCATTCGACATGATTCGCATTGGTGCATTTTTGGTCGGGCTGTTCTTCAGCGGCTGGCTTTTGGTCTCCTTCGGTGTCGGTGCGGCCGCCTATATCAGCGAGCCGCCCCAGCCGACGGCAGAGCATGAATTCCACCTTCACCCCAAGAAGCTCGCGCTGAGCAGCGATGGCCCGATGGGCAAGTTCGATCGCCAGCAGCTTCAGCGCGGTTTCCAGGTGTACAAGGAGGTCTGCTCGGCCTGCCACTCGATGCGTCTGGTCGCGTTCCGCAACCTGAGCGAGCTGGGCTATACCGAGGACGAGGTGAAGGCGATCGCCGCCAACTGGCCCGCCCAGACGCCGTCGATCGATCCGGCCACCGGCGAGGCAACCACGCGCCCGTCGATCCCGTCGGATTACATTCCTTCGCCGCACGCCAACGAGACCGCTGCGCGCGCCGCGAACAACAATGCGCTGCCGCCCGATCTTTCGCTGATCACCAAGGCGCGTCATGGCGGTGCGGCCTATGTCTATTCGCTGCTGACCGGCTATCAGGAGCCGCCGGCGGAACTCGCCAAGAAGTTCCCCGATTCCATGCCGGGACCGGGCCTCAACTATAACCCCTATTTCGCGAACCTGAACATCGCGATGGCGAACCCCCTGGGCAGCGACGGCATCGTCACCTATTCGGACGGCACCAACGCCACCCGCGAACAGATGGCCAAGGACGTCGCCGCGTTCCTGGTGTGGACCGCCGAGCCCACGCTGGAAAAGCGCCACCAGACCGGCTGGGCCGTGCTGATCTTCCTGATCATCGCGACGGGCCTAGGCTATATGGCCTATCGCAACGTCTGGGCGGGCGTGAAGCACTGAGCTTCCAGCCTTTCCCAAGCTGAACAACCGATCCGGCCCGGCAGCGCAAGCTTCCGGGCCGGATTGCATTTGGGGGGAATGTGGTGGCAGCCCCCAACCCCTCTCCTCTCCGAGGGAGAGGGTTGCGAAGCCTTATGAGCGAAGCGAATTAGGCGAAGCTGGAAGAGGGGGCATGCACCCACGCCGACGTTATAGCGGGGCCTTCGACAGGCTCAGGCTGAGCGGAAGTGGGGCGGCTTTGCAGCGGTGCTAGCAAAAAACCCCGCCATATTGGTTGCGATGCTATTGCAGGACGCCGGCATTTCAACGACCATGTCCTCATGTCATTCCATCAACATGAGCTTTTAGAAACACTGTCCTCGCCGATAGCGGCTGACATCATCAAGGTATTTCATCCAGACAGCACGTTCATCCAACGGTTTGAAACAGCATTCCGATTTGAAGGTTCGAAAATCAGATGGGACTTGACGCGCGATCATATCTCGCTGACCGAGGTTCAAGTTGATTTTGGTGTGTTTCGAAGTTTTTTCAGTGAACGAGGCCGTCAGCTTGGATCCGGCCGGACGGCAATATATCTCAACGATGGCCTTGTGGATTGTGCGCTAACAGCACCGCTGTTCGCTTTTGAGCGTCACTTGAATGAGATCATTTCGATTCCTGCACATCACTATTTCGTAGCTGATAATCTAGAATGGTGCATGGCTTATACCATTGAACGCGACATTGATTTTGGTTGGGCTGTCCAAGAGAATCTATAACTGCCTTCCACACAATACTCACCAATACCGTCAGGAACGCCCGACACCCGACACGCGCCGAACAGCCCTACTGCCCCTCTTCATCCCGTAATCTCGGCGCGACACGGTCGTCCTGCGGGTTGGGGGGCGGCCTGCGCACCGGCGGCCTGGGTTCGGCCTGGCGGACCTGCGGGCGCTGGGGTTGCGGATCGCGGCCGAGCGCACGGTCGATGAAATTCTCGTCGAGCCGTTCGGGCTGCTGCGGCTCGCCGGGAATGCCGCCCGGCGGCGGGGGAGCGGGGCCAATGCTGTCGCCCTGGCCCACCGGATTGCCGTTCTCGTCGATGAAGATCACATCGTCGGGCGAGCCGAAATAGGCCTCGTCATCGGGCTCGAGCTGCCATTCGGGAAGCTTGAGCTCGGTGTCGAACGGCTCGACCTTGCGCTTGGCGACCGCGACCTTCATGAACGCGGCAAAGGCGCGCGCGGGTGCGGTGCCGCCCTGCAGGCCGCCGACGGGCCGGGCATCGTCGCGGCCCATCCATACGCCGGTGGTGATGCCGCTCGAAAAGCCGAGGAACCAGCCATCCTTGTTGCTGTTCGTCGTCCCGGTCTTGCCCGCGACGGGGCGTCCGATCTGCGCCGCGCGCCCGGTGCCGACATTGACCGCGGTCTGCAGCAGGTCGGTCATGCCTGCGGTGACATAGGGGGGCACCAGCACCTGGCTCAGGTCGGCCTCATGCTGGTAGAGTATCTCGCCCTTGCTCGTCGTAACCTTGGTGATGCCATAAGGCGCAATGGCAACGCCGCCCGAGCTGACCCCGGCAAAGGCACGCACCATGTCGATCACGCGCACCTCGGACGAGCCGAGCACCATCGAGGGCAGGGTGGTGATCGGCGTGGTGATGCCGAAGCGGCGCGCCATGTTGGCGATCGTGCTGGTGCCGACATCCTCGCCGATGCGCGCGGCGACGGTGTTCTTGGAATAGGCAAAGGCGGTGCGCAGCGAGATGTCGCCGGCATAGCTGCCGCCACTGTTGCGCGGGGTCCAGCCGCCGATGGTGATCGGCGCGTCGGTGACAATATCCTCGGGCGTATAGCCCGCTTCCAGCGCCGACATGTAGACGAACAGCTTCCAGGCCGATCCCGGCTGACGCAGCGCGCTCGTGGCACGGTTATAGTTCGAGGTGACGTAATCGGTGCCGCCGACCATCGCTCGCACCGCGCCGTCACGGTCGAGCGCAACCAGCGCACCCTGCGCCCCGCCGGGCACATGGGCCTGGATCGCGTTGGTGCCGGCGCGCTGCATATTGAGATCGAGCGTGGTCCACACCACGATCGGCTCGCCATTGTCCTCGATCAGCGTGTCGAGCTGGGGAAGCGCCCAGTCGGTGAAATAGCGCACCGAATTCTGGCCCTTTTCCGGCGCGAACTCGACCGCGTCCAGATCGGCCTCGGCGGCCTGAGCCGGGGTGATCGTGCCGACATCCTGCATCACCTTCAGCACCACGCCTGCGCGGCCGATTGCGGCCTCGCTATCGGCGGTGGGGGAATAGCGCGAAGGGGCCTTGACCAGCCCGGCGATGATCGCGGCTTCGGCGAGCGACAACGTGGTGGCATCATGGTTGAAGAACTTGCGCGAGGCGGAATCGACGCCATAGGCGCCGCCGCCGAAATAGACCTTGTTGAGGTAAAGCTCGAGGATCTGGTCCTTGCTGAACTTCTGTTCGAGCGCGAGCGCGAGGATGCCCTCGCGGATCTTGCGCGTGTACGAGCGGCTGTTGCTCAGGAAGACGTTGCGTGCGAGCTGCTGGGTGATCGTCGAGGTCGCGCGCAGCCGTCCGCCGCCGGTCGCGGTGGTGACGATGGCGCGACCGATGCCGATCACGTCGACGCCGGGATGATAGGCGAAGCGCCGGTCCTCGACCGAGATCATCGCGTCCTTCATCACCTGCGGAATGTCCTCGATATCGAGCCATTCGCCGAAACTGGGGCCGAG
This sequence comes from Blastomonas sp., assembly GCA_964228845.1. Classification (GTDB taxonomy): domain Bacteria; phylum Pseudomonadota; class Alphaproteobacteria; order Sphingomonadales; family Sphingomonadaceae; genus Blastomonas. Next base: position 4,446 of record CAXRCQ010000146.1, on the reverse strand, counting down.
CTGCATGATCTCGGTGCCGTCCGCCGCCCTGACCAGGATCATCTGACCGTTGGGCGAGGACTTCATGTCGCTGAAGCTGGGCAGCGACCCCATCACCGTCGCCACCGCGACAACCAGCGCGATCAGTCCGAAAAATGCGGTCGCCGCGCCGATCTTGACGATGCGCCAGAACCAGAGGCTCGCCCCGCTTCTGGGTGCGGACTTGCCGCCCTTGTCTTTCACCGCCATGCCAGATCGGCCCCTGTATTCCCTGCTGCGCGCCAAGCCCGAGTGTCGGCGGCAAGGCGCCGCTCTATAGTGTTTTCGGCTTTCCCGATGCTGAATATCGCGTTGACCCGGTCGCGCCAAGCCGTTTCCCTTGTTCCACAGCCGCTTGGGCGCGTGCCGCATCGAGTTCCTGCGGGGTGTTGACGTTCATCAGCGCGCGCGGATCGGGAAAATCGACCGCGCGCATGCCAAGTTGCTCGCCCAGGCGGCGCAGCGACCAGTGCTCGCGGCAGCGATCGGGAGTCGGTGCCTCCAGCACGGCACGCGCGCTCCACGAGCCGAAAACCGGCTGCAGCGCGCCATCGGCCTCGGCCATGCCAGGCGGGCGATGCGCGGTCAGGCGCGCGACCAGATCGTCCGGGACAAAGGGGGCATCCACCGGGCAGGTGACAAAGCTGTCGCCGCCCTGCTGCGCCAGCTTTGCTGCGACAGCACGGATCGCGCCGACCGGGCCTGGCGGGCCGAGTGCTTCATCGGCAATGCAGGGCAGGCCGGTGCCGTAATCATGCGAAGCCGACAGCCAGAGCGTTCCTGCCTGCGGTTCAAGCCGCTCCAGCACCCGGTCGATCATCCGCAGCCCCGCGATTTCGACCAGCGCCTTGTCCTGTCCCAGCATCCGCCGCGACTGGCCGCCCGCGAGCAGCACCACCAGGGGCTCGGTCAGCGGGTCGCAAGACATGGTTGCAGGTCAGTTCGTGGGCGGGGCCAGCGGCGAGGGCTGCTCGATCGGCTGGCCGGTCGCATCGCGCAGCGTGCGCGGCTCGAGTATGGCCGCGCTCTCGATGATGTCGAGCGCCCGGCGCGCCTCGGCATAGCGCCTGGCCTTGGCGATCCAGTCGGCGGCCTTGGCGCGACCGGGCAGCTTCTCGATCTCGCCGAGCGCCGCCTCGACCCGGCCTGCCTCCAGATAGCGCCGCGCGCGCTGGACGCGCTGGGTCGGGGTCTGCGATACGGTGCCCTCCTGCTCGATCACGAACAGTTCGCTCGCCTCGCGCTGCAGCGCGTCCCAGAAGCCTTCATCGGCAGCGCGACCCGATACCAGCGAGGGGCCGATATCGTCGAGCTGGGCGCGCAGCTGGTCCATCGTGACCGGGTTCTTCGATGCGCGGATGATGGTCGCGACCGCGTTGGGCTGGGCGGTGCCGAAGCGCAGCTGCAGCTGGCCTTCGAGATAGCCCAGTGCCGAAGCGCGATCGAGCGCGCGGCGCGCGGCGAACGCGATCAGCAGCCCCTCGGCGCGCCCGGCATTGCCCGATGCCGCCTGGGCCTGGACGTTGATCAGCGACAGCCGGTTTTCCAGCTCGGCCACGCGCTGGTCGAGCGCGCCGGTTGGCACCGGGCCGCTCAGCATCCCGGTCGCCATGCTGGGCGGGACCTCGGTCGTGGCGGGGCTGGCCGGATCGGCGGTGATGACATTGCGATCGACCGCTGTCTGGGCCGGAACAGGCTCGTCGAACCAGCCCGACCGGGTGATGATCCAGCCGGACAGCACCGCCCCGCCGACAAAGGCGAGCAGCAACAGGATCAGCAGGCTGCGCCCGCTCGGTCCCTGTCCCCGGCTGGAAAGTCCCTGGCGGGTGGTATCGACGTTCATTCTGTCTCCGGCATTTCGGCCTGTGGGTCGCTGCCATGCTGGCACAGCAGCGCGACAACGTCCAGCAAGGCGCGGTCGTCGGCGGAAGCGGCGACGCGCACCGCCGCCCATCCTTCGCCTGCGGCCTCGACCAGTGCAGGGGCGAACAGCGCGAGGCTGATGCGGCTGCGATCGATCCCGGCACCATCGACCAGCGCGCTGAAATGCTGCGCGGCGCGCGCCGAATGCAGCAGGACGATCGATGGCTCGCCCAGAGCATCGCGCAGGGCATCGGGCATCGGCAAGGCGCGCGAGCGATAGACGATCCGGGTATCGATCGCGAGCCGGGTCGCAGGCAGATCGACATGATCCTCGCCCGCCAGCCGCAGCACGTGCAACTGCCCGTCCTCGACCAGCATCGGCAGCATCGCGGCCAGGCCGCCGCTGCCCTGGCCGCGCACGCGAAAGCCCAGATCACTCGCCATGCGCGCGGTCTTGCCGCCCACCGCATAGACCGGCAGGCCTTTGAGGTCGGCAAGCGCGGGGCCGCCATGACGAAAGACATTGGCGCTGCCGACGAGCAGCGCATCATAGGCATCCGGGTCGGCGGGCGTCCAGGCGACAGCCTCGATCGCGAACAGCGGCGTGACCACAGGCTCGCGGCCTGCGGCGCGCAACGCCTGTGCGGTCGCGGTGGCGCCGGGCTGCGGACGCAGAACGATGATACGCGGCGCTGCCATCAGGCCGGGTTGAACAAGCGGGTGATGGTCTCGGGCGCGCGGCCCAGCAATTCGGCGGCGAGCCGGGCGGGGGCGTCGGCATCGGGGCCGGAGAAGCGGATTTCGCCCGCGACCTGGTCCGCGCCGTCCTCCGAATAGAGCACCGCGCGCAGATGCACCGTATCGCCTTCCATCCGCGCGAGCGCCGCCACCGCCGAGTGGCAATCGCCGCCCAGCGCCAGCAGCAGCGCGCGTTCGGCGAACACGCAGATCGAGGTTTCGGCATGGTCGATGCCGCCGACCAGCGCGCGCATCGGCGCATCGTCGTTGCGCACCTCGATGCCCACCGCGCCCTGCGAGGGTGCGGGCAGCCATGTGTCGCTGTCCAGCCGCGCCGAGACCAGACCGTCCAGCGTCTCGCCAAGGCGATCGAGCCCGGCGGCGGCGAGCAGCGTCGCTTCGGCCTCGCCCGCCTGCAGCTTGCCGATGCGCGTGGCGACATTGCCGCGGAACAGCACGGTGGTGATGTCGGGGCGCAGCGAGCGGATCTGCGCGGCGCGGCGCGGCGAGCTGGTGCCGAAGCGCGCACCCTGGGGCAGCGCCTCGATGCTGGTGGCCCCCAGCAGCACGTCGCGCACATCGGCGCGCGGCAGCATCGCGGCGATGACGAAGCTGTCGGGGCGTACGGTCTCGACATCCTTCATCGAATGCACCGAAAGGTCGATCGCGCCGCCGCCCAGCGACCAGTCGAGCTCGCGCGTCCACAGTGCCTTGCCGCCGACATCGGCCAGCGGTCGGTCGGTGATGCGGTCGCCGCTCGCCACCACGGGGGACAGTTCGACCTGATCCTCGCGCAGCCGCCAGCGCTTGCGCAGTGCCTCGGCGGTCATTCGCGCCTGCGCCATGGCCAGCGGCGAGGCACGCGTGCCCAGCCGGATCGGCCTTTGCTCCAGAATTTCCGCTATCCCCTCGGGCAGGCCCGTCGTCATCTTGTCCGCCATGGTCTTGTGCTAGCGGCGTATGCCGATAAGGGGAAGCCTTATGGCAATCATCCTGGGCATCGAATCGAGCTGCGACGAAAGCGCGGCGGCGCTGATCGGGTCGGATCGCACCATATTGGCGCACCGGCTGGCGGGGCAGGAGGAGGCGCACAAGCCCTATGGCGGCGTGGTGCCCGAGATCGCGGCGCGCGCGCATGTACAGGTGCTGGCCCCGCTGATCGATGCCGCGCTGAAGGACGCGGGGCTGTCGCTCGACGATGTCGATGCGATTGCAGCCACTGCCGGGCCGGGACTGATCGGCGGGGTGATGGTGGGCCTCGTCACCGCCAAGGCGCTCGCGATGGCGGCGGGCAAGCCGCTGATTGCGGTCAACCATCTCGAGGGCCATGCGCTCTCGCCGCGCCTGGCGGATGCGAGCCTCGAGTTTCCCTATCTGCTGCTGCTCGTCTCGGGCGGGCATTGCCAGATTTTGCGCGTCGATGGCGTGGGGGCTTATCGCAGGCTGGCAACGACGATCGACGATGCGGCGGGTGAGGCGTTCGACAAGACCGCCAAGATCCTGGGCCTGGGCTATCCCGGCGGGCCGAGGGTCGAGGCGCTGGCGAAGCAGGGCGATCCAAAGGCGGTGCCGCTGCCGCGCCCGCTGCTGGGCAGCGCGGAGCCGCATTTCTCGTTCGCTGGGCTCAAGAGTGCGGTGTTGCGCGCGGCACAGAGCGGCGCGCACCGGCCCGAGGATATCGCGGCGGGGTTTCAGCAGGCGGTGGTGGATTGCCTGGTCGACCGGCTGGAGCGGGCGCTGGCCGCCAGCTCTGACCTAGGCTCTCCCCCTCCGTTTGTCCCGAGCGTGTCGAGGGACCTTTGGCAACCGTCCGCGATCACGTCCCTC
>CAXRCQ010000145.1:0-3420 GCA_964228845.1 Blastomonas sp. | reverse complement strand
GATCGCTCGCGCCGGGGTTTTCCGTGTCAGATCAGTGCCTGCACCGTCGCGCTGGGGCGGCAGAGCTTCACCGCCGTCTCGGTGACCACGATCGGGCTGTTGATCAGGATCGGGTGCGCCATCATCGCGTCGACGATTCCCGCATCGGTGACATCGGCAGCGTCGAGGCCGAGTTCCTTCACCAGCGGCTCCTTGGCACGCAGCAGCCCGCGCGCGCCCTCGCCCGCCTGCGCTATCAGGCCTTCCAGCGTCTCGCGCGAGGGCGGGGTCTTGAGATATTCGATGACCTGCGGCTCGTGCCCCGCCTCGCGCAGCGCGGCGAGGACATTGCGCGAGGTGCCGCATTTGGGGTTGTGGTAGATGGTGAACGTCATCGCACCCGCGCCTTCGATCAGAACGGAACGTCGTCGTTCAGATCGTCGTCGAAGCCGCCGCCGCCCCAGCCGCTCGAGGAGCCGCCATCGTTGAAGCCGCGCGATCCGCCCGAGCTTCCGCCCGACGATCCGCCGCGCGAGCCACCGCCGCCATAATCGCCGCCGCCGCCCATTCCGCCGCCGCCACCGCCGCCACGGCCCTGGGCGCTGTCGAGCATGGTCAGCACCGCGCCGGGGCCCTGCAGCACGACCTCGGTGGTGTAGCGGTCATTGCCCTGCTGGTCCTGCCACTTGCGCGTGCGCAGCTGGCCTTCGACATAGATCTTGCTGCCCTTGCGGAGGTAGCGCTCTGCGACACCGGCGAGGCCATCGCCGAACACCGCGACACTGTGCCAGTCGGTGCGCTCCTGCTTCTCGCCGCTGTTGCGGTCCTTCCACGTCTCGGTGGTGGCGAGGCGCAGATTGGCGACCTTGCCGCCATTGGCGAAGCTGCGGACCTCGGGATCGGCCCCCAGATTGCCGATCAGGATGACCTTGTTGACGCTGCCCGACATATGCTTTCCTCAGGATATTGGTGCTGTGATGGAGTGACCGGGCGAGGGTTCGCGCGGGTCGCTTGGCCCGTTTATAGACCGAATGCCGTCGCGGTCCAGAAGGTAATCCCCGCCGCGATCCAGGCCAGGCCGAACAGATAACCGACCATGAACATCGGCCATTTCCAGCCATTGGTTTCGCGCCTTGTGACCGCGATGGTCGAGATGCATTGCGGCGCGAACACGAACCAGGCGAGGAAGGCGAGCGCGGTCGGCAGCGACCAGCGTCCCGCGAGCCGCTCGCCCAAAGCCTGGGCCTGTGCGTCTTCATCGGTCGCGTCGATCGCGTAAGTGGTGGCGAGCGCCGAGACCGCGACCTCGCGCGCCGCCATCGCGGGAATCAGCGCCAGCGCGATGTCGCTGCTGAAGCCGATCGGCGCGACCACGGGTTCGAGCACGCTGGCGATACGCCCGGCAGCGGAATATTCGGACTGGCTCATGCTGCTGCCCTCGGGCACCTGCGGATAGCTGAGCAGCAACCACAGGCCGATGGTGACGGCAAAGATGATCGTGCCCGCGCGGCGCAGGAACAGCCAGGCGCGCTGCCACAGGCCGAGCGCGAGATCGGCGATGCGCGGCATCTGGTATTTGGGCATTTCCATCAGGAAGCCGCTCGCCCCGCCCTTGGCGACCGTCGAGCGCAGCACCAGAGCGACCACCATCGCGCCGATGATGCCGAAGACATAAAGGCCGAACAGCACAAGCCCCTGCAGCCCGATGCCGGGTCCGACCGCGATCTCGGGAATGAACGCGGCGATGATCACGGTGTAGACGGGCAGCCGCGCCGAACAGGTCATCAGCGGCGCGATCAGGATCGTGGTGAGCCGGTCTTTCTCGTCCGAGATGCTGCGCGTCGCCATGATGCCGGGAATCGCGCAGGCGAACGATGAGAGCAGCGGGATGAACGACCGACCCGACAGGCCGACGCTCGCCATCAGCCGGTCCATGATGAACGCGGCGCGCGCCATATATCCGGTCGCCTCCATCATCAGGATGAAGAAGAACAGGATGACGATCTGCGGCAGGAAGACGACGACCGAGCCGACGCCCGCGATTGCGCCATCGACCACTAGCGAGCGGAAGAAACCTTCCGGAATCACCGCCGTCGCGAATTCGCCGAGCGCGCCCGCGCCCGCCTCGAGCGCATCGGCAAAGGGCGTCGCCCAGCTGAACACCGCCTGGAAGATCACGAACAGCAATGCGAACAGGATCAGCGGCCCGGCAAAGGGGTTCAGCAGCAGCGCGTCGGCGCGGTCGGTCCAGCGGCGGCTCTGCGTCTGGCTGACGATCGCAGCGGTCGCGATATGCTCGGCGCGCCTGCGCCGTGCGCGCATGTCGGGCTCGCCGAGCGGCGCGTGCGGCACCTGTTTCGCCAGGATCACCGCATCGAGCGCGGCGGCCAGCTCGGTGAGGCCGCGCCTGCGCACCGCAACGGTGGGGATGACCGGAACGCCGAGATCGGCCGCCAGCCGCGCCGCATCAAGCGTGAGGCCATCGCGTTCGGCCAGATCGACCATGTTGAGCGCGACCACGGTGGGCAGGCCGAGCGCGAGCAGTTCGAGCGCGAACACCAGGTGCTGGTCGAGATTGGCCGAATCGAGCACGATCACCAGCGCATCGGGCTGGCGCTCGCCGGCCTGGCGACCCATCACCACGTCGCGCGTCACCGCCTCGTCGGGGCTGGTGGGGTCTAGGCTGTAGCTGCCGGGCAGGTCGATCAGCTCGGCGGGGCGGCCATCGGCAAAGGCGAAGCGGCCCGATTTGCGCTCGACGGTGACGCCGGGATAATTGGCGATCTTCTGCCGCGCGCCGGTCAGCGCGTTGAACAGCGCGCTCTTGCCGGCATTGGGATTGCCGACCAGCGCGATCAGCGGCTGATGGCGGGTCATGCGATCGGTTCCGGTTCGCGCAAGGTGATGGCGCGGGCATGGACGCGGCGGATCGCGACGGTCATCCGCCCGATGGTGAGCGCGATCGGATCGCGCCCGAAAAAGATCCCGCGATGACGGATCGAGACCATCGCGCCTTCGTCCACGCCGAGCGCACGCAGACGCTTGCCCTCATCCGGGGGCAGGATGCTCCAGTCGATCGCGGCAATTTCCGCGCGCTGGCCGTTGGGAAGCTGGTCAAGAAGCATGGTTTTGCGAACCGCTATCAATATCCTTAGCGCCACGCCAGCGAATTCTTGGGGACGAGCGCAGTTGGCGAGGGTCGAAGGCTGGGCTAGGCCTTGAATCCATGGGGACAAGCGATACAGCGCCGGACGCGATCATCATCGGGGGCGGGCATAACGGCCTGACCTCGGCCTTCTATCTGGCGCGCGCGGGCATGAAGGTGCGCGTGCTCGAGGCGCGCAATGTCGTCGGCGGTGCGGCGGTGACGGAAGAATTCCATCCCGGTTTCCGCAACTCGGTGGCGAGCTATACCGTCAGCCTTTTGCAGCCGCGCGTCAT
>CAXRCQ010000144.1:0-3240 GCA_964228845.1 Blastomonas sp. | reverse complement strand
GCTGTATCTGAAATATCTCGACGACCGCTCGCCGACCTTCGCGCCCTATTTTGCCAATATCACCGGCACCAACGCCAATCCGCGCATCCGCAGCTTCCCGGGCTTCGATCTGCGCGATGACACCATCCTGTCCTCGTTCCTTGGCCCGGTGATCACGCTCGACCAGAACAACAACCCGGCCGCCTTCCCGGTCTCCACCGGGCAGAGCGCCGAATCCAAGTCGATCGGACTGGAAGGCCAGTTCGAGGTCGCCGGCTGGACGATCACCGAACGCCTGCGCTATGCGGCCAATGGCGGCGATTTCAGCCGCGGCTTTCCCAATGTCGCCAACACCGTGTCTGCCTTTGCCGCTGGCCAGGGTGGTGTCGGCGCAACAGCCCGCTATGCCAGCGGACCGCTGGCGGGCCAGCTGATCGACCCCAATGGCATGATCAACGGCAACGGCCTGCTGTCGCTCTATTTCTTCTCGTTCGTCCGCGCGCGCTCGCTCGACAATTTCACCAACGACATCCGCGCATCGAAGGTGTGGGAACTGCCCGGCGGCAAGCTGACCACCACGATCGGCGGCTATCTGGCGACACAGGACCTCAACACCACCTGGCTGCACACCGCGATGAACATCGACGCCAATGGCGATAACGGCACCGCGCAGGTCGATATCTTCAACGCTGCGGGCGAGCCGCAAACGCTCAACGGCTATTTCGCCTTTGCTCGCGCCTCCAGTCTGTTCCGCCGCGCGTTCGACGTGAACTACAAGGTGTTCGCGCCCTATGGATCGATAAACTATCATTTCGGCAAGATCGCGATCGGTGCCAGCCTGAGGTACGATACGGGCCGGGTGCGTGGCACCCTGGTCGGCGCAGACCTCAACAATGGCAGTGTCGGCCTGATCACGCAGGACATCAACCGCGATGGCCAGATCAACCCCGCCGAACGCCGGGTCGCCTTCCTGCCCTTCACCCAATCCGCGCCGGTCAACTATAATTACGGCTATCTCAGCTATTCGGCGGGCGTGAACTATCGCCTGGCAGAGCCGTTCTCGCTGTTCGCGCGCTACAGCAAGGGCGCACGCGCCAATGCCGACAAGGTGCTGTTCACGCCGCTGATCAACAATGCCGACGGGTCAATCCGCAGCAGCACCGACAAGCAGGACAATGTGAAGCAGCTCGAAGGCGGCTTCAAGTTCCGCAAGGACGGACTGACCTTCAACGCCACGGCGTTCCGCGTGACGGCCGCCGACCATAATGTGCTCAACGGTGCAGCCAACCGGACCGATCGGCGCTATCGCGCCACCGGTGTCGAGATGGAAGGCGGCGTCAACCGGGGACCGTTCAGCCTGATGGTCGGCGCGACCTATACCAAGGCGAAGATCACACGCGACCTGCTCAACCCGGCACTGACCGGCAAGGAACCGCGCCATCAGCCAGACTGGACCTTCTTCGCAACGCCTTCGGTCGATCTCGGCCGCGCGGTGGTCGGGGCCAGCATCGTCGGGGTGACAAAGAGCTTCGCACAGGATTCGAACCTGCTGGTGATGCCGGGCTTCACCACGGTCGACCTGTTCGCCCAGGCCAATCTGTTCAAGGGGGCCAGCCTGCAGGTCAATGCCAACAACGTGTTCAACACACTGGGCATTTTCGAAGTGAACCAGGCCAGCGTGCCCGCCAACGGCATCGGCTTTGCCCGTGCCATCAACGGACGGACGATCTCCGCCTCGCTGCGCTTCGATTTCTGACTTCGGGCAGGATGGGAGCGGTCAGACGCTGTCGGCAAGCCCGGCAGCGTCTGATTGCATTGCGGCTTGCGCTGCAAGCTCGCTCGCGCGCGGCAGGAACAAGGTCATCGCGGTGCCCCTGCCCGGCTCGCTCTCGATCTTCAGCCCGCCCCCCGACTGGTGGGCAAAGCCATGCACCATCGACACCCCCAGGCCGGTGCCCTTGCCCGGCTGCTTGGTGGTGAAAAACGGCTCGGCAACCCGCGCCAGCACCTCGGGAGGCATTCCCGAACCATTGTCGATAACGCTGATCGCGACATAATCGCCATCGCCGAGTTCGGCTAGCGCATCCGGGCCCGGTGCCGACACCAGCCGCGCTTCGACCCGGATGAGACCGCCATCGGGCATCGCGTCGCGCGCATTGATGACGAGGTTGAGCAGCGCCGATTGCAGCTGGGCGGCATCGGCCACGATCGCCCCGCACTTGCCGTCATCCGCGAGTTCGACCGTAATGCCCGATCCCGCCGAAACGCCGAGCAGCGGCTCCAGTTCGGACAGGAATGCGGCGAGTTCGATCCGCTCCGGATCCAGCCGCTGCTGCCGGGCAAAGGCGAGCAGCTGCTTGACCAGTCCGGTGCCGCGCATCGCGGCATTGGTGCTCATCTCGATCAGCTTGAGCGTATCGGGATCGTCGAGCCGCCGCCCGACCAGCGAAAGGCCGCTGAGCACGGCCGCCAGGATGTTGTTGAAGTCATGCGCCACGCCCGCCACCAGCCGGCCCATGGCCTCCATCTTCTGGCTGCGGATCAGGGCTTCCTGCGCTGCCTCGCGCTGCGCAATCTCCTGGGTCAGCTGGGCATTGGCCTGATGCAATGCGGCCGTACGCCGTGCGACGGTGATTTCGAGATCGTCGGCCAGCGCGCGCAGCGCGGCTTGCGCCTGCACGCGTTCCTCGATGATCGTGCCCGACGGGATGAGCCCGGTGATCGCGCCCGACGAATCGCGCAAGGGTGCCAGCTGGAAATCGATCGTGACCGGGGCATGGCCCAGCATCACCGGCACGTCATAGCGCACCACCGCGCCCGCGCGCGCAGCCTCTATCGCCGCCTTGAGCTGTGCCTGGATCGCAGGATCGTACGACCACCAGGGTGCCTCCCAGAACGGCTTTCCGGCCACATCCTCGAGAGCCAGCCCGGCAGCGTCGAGCGGCGCACGATTGGCATAATCGACATGGCCGTCGAGGCTGAGCACGCCGACAAAGGCGAACAACTGATCGAGCACGCGCCGCAACTGGTCCTCGCGCTCGCGCAATTCGCGCTCCTGGATGCGCCGGTCGGTCACGTCCTCGCAGATGATGCCGATGCCGCTGACCTGGCCCTTGCCGATTTGGATCGGATAGAATTGCTCGCGCCATTCGCGCGTCTCGCCAGGATAGGCCGATGTGGTGCCGGTGATCGCGACATCGCGCAGCGGTTCGCCGGTTTCGAGGACCTTGAGCAATATCGGCTCTGCCGTGGCGCGCAGAT
>CAXRCQ010000143.1:0-3431 GCA_964228845.1 Blastomonas sp. | reverse complement strand
GCGCTGGTTGTTGAGGTTGAGCGCCTGGATATCGATCATGAAATCGACCATCCGGTCCTTCATCACCGGATCGTCGAGCAAGGCCTTGCCGCCGCGCTGCGACTGGCGTGCGAGCTCGACCACGCCCATCGCGTCGAGTTCCTTGAGGAAATAGCCGCCCGCCAGATTGACCTTGGCCCCGCGTTCATATTCGAGCGTCTTCATCGCGATCTGCCAGCCATCGCCTTCATTGCCCATCAGGCATTCGGCGGGGATGCGGGCATCGGTGAAGAAGCACTGGACGAAGCCATATTCGCCGGTGAGCTTCTTGATCCGACGCGTCTCGATGCCCGGCGCGTGCATGGGCGCGAGGAAGAAGCTGAGGCCCGCATATTTGTTCGGCCCCTCGTTCGAGGTGCGCGCGAGCAGGATCATGTATTTCGCGCGGTCGCCCAGCGAGGTCCAGATCTTGGAGCCGTTGAGGACATATTCGTCGCCCCCCTCAGGATTTTTGTCGCGCACCGCCTTCAACTGCGCATTGCCGAGGTCGGAGCCGTTTTCGGGCTCGGAGAAACCCTGGCACCAGATATCGTCTGCGCTCAGCATCCCCTTGATATATTTCTTCTTCTCTTCCTCGCTGCCGATATCGAGGATCAGCGGCCCGGCCCAGCCGATGCCGATCGCGTTGAGCATGATCGGGCCGTCATATTTCTTCATCGCCTTGGTGGCGATGCGCTGGAAATCGGGATGCAACCCGCCGCCGCCATATTCGACAGGCCAGCTCGCGCCGAGATAACCCGCCTCATAGACCTTGCGCTGCCAGTTGCAGAGAAACTCGAACTGCTGGTCGGTGCTCACCTCCATGAAGGTCAGCGGCAGCATGAAGCCGGGGTCCTTGGGCGTGTTCTCGCGGAACCAGGCATCGGCCTGGCCCTCATAGTCCGCCAGCTCGGCAGCGGTGGGACGGGTTGCCATGTCTCTCTCCTCTAGCGCGTTCGATCCGGGCCGCTTCGGGGATTCGCGGCCTCGTTTAATCGTTCGGTTAAACGAAGATATGCAGGGGTCTGCGGCGCTTGTCTAGGGCGGGAAATGAAATTCCTTACATCGCTGTCAGTGGCCCGCCCATCATCGTCACCCCCGCGCACGCGGGGGTCCCGCTTTCTTGCTCACGATGGTCGCAAAAGCGAGATTCCCGCGTTCGCGGGAATGACGGGTCAACCCTTGAGAGGACGACAGAAAGACTGCTTGCGATACGCATCCACGGCGCCGATCTCGCCCCGGCTCTTCAGCAGCACGCGGATCAGCGCGACGCCTTTCGCATCGGGCATCACGACCTTGCGCACGCCTTTAGGCACCTCCTGGTCCGCCGTGGCCAGCACGATACGGATCGGTTTGCCGCCGGTGTCACGGTCACTCTCGACAAAGGCAACATTTGTGACGCTATCGAACACCGTCAGCGACCAGTAATGATCGGGCACCGGATTGGCCATCACCTCCAGCGGAGCCTCGCTGAGATCGAAAGCGCAGACCGAATAGGCCAGATCCGGGCTGGGCCGCACGATCGTCTGACGCCTTGCATCGACCAGCGGCGTGTGCGCCATCCTGTTCACGCCTGCCTGGTCCGCCAGCCGCTGCCAGGCGCGGTTCATGATCACGGTGGGCGTGGCGGCGAGCGTGGCATACCAGGCAGCGAGCGCGGCGATGATCGCCAGGGCGATGGGTCCGATCCAGCGGCTCATGCGCGGCACTCCCCGCGTTCGATGCGCGGTAGCGGCACGGTCCCGCGCTTGGCCAGCAATTCGCGCGAGGGGTGATAGGCGCGCAGCGTCAGCTCGAACGGCTGGTCGTCGGGCATCGCGATCCAGTGCGCGCCGGTGCGCTTGGCCGCAATATCGACGGTCCAGCCGCCAGCTTCTTCCGGTGCGATGGCCGCGCTGCCGACCGAATGGGCGCTCGCCGGACCGGGGATGAGATAGCCCTTGCTGTCATACAGCGTCAGGCTCCACCAGCGCGCGTCGATCGCGCCGCCGGAGACTCGATAGGCGCACTTGCCGGTGAGCTGGCGACCCTCGCTGTCAACAGCGGCGTTGAAATAGATCGCCTCGCGCTCGGGCAAGGCGAGCAGGCCGCGAAGCGCGACGGTGGCGCGGGTCGGCACACTGGCATCGGCGGTCCCCACCTTCTCGCCGGTGCGCCAGGGGCCGTTCTCGATTCCCATCGCGGCGAAGCTCTGCTTGAGCTGCAACGCCGCCGCGCCGGTGCCCAACGCGAGCCCGACGACTAGCATGATGCCGTAGCGAAACCTTGTCCGCATCCGATCCACTCCCTGTTTTGACACAGGCTATGCCGGAAGATCAGGGGATATGGCAAGCACGATTGCTGGGAGGGGGAGCAACCCTTCCCCTCCCCGCGATCCGGTCCCCTGCGCAGGCAGGGGCCCATCACCTGTCCGGGCGGATCTCGGCAGGGTTGCACGAACCGAAAAACATTGGGAGATGGGCCCCTGCCTTCGCAGGGGACCGAATGTGGCTAGGTGCCCCCCTCGCCCAAGGGAAGCGGGAAAGCGCCCGCTCAGCCCTTTTTCAGCGCCGCCTGCGCCGCTGCCAATCGCGCGATCGGCACGCGATAGGGCGAGGCGCTCACATAATCGAGGCCCGCGCTCTCGCAGAAGGCGATGCTGGCCGGGTCGCCGCCATGCTCGCCACAGATGCCGAGCTTGATCGCGGAACGGGTCTTGCGGCCCTTTTCCACGGCGATCTCGATCAGCTGCCCGACGCCCTCGACATCGAGGCTGACGAACGGATCGCGCGCGAAAATGCCCTTGTCGACATATTGCGTGAGGAACCGTCCGGCATCGTCGCGGCTGACGCCGAGCGTGGTCTGCGTGAGGTCATTGGTGCCGAAGCTGAAGAATTCGCCGACCTCGGCAATCTCGTCGGCCATCAGCGCGGCACGCGGCAGCTCGATCATCGTGCCGACCAGATAGTCGATCCGGCGACCCTTCTCCGCGAACACCGACTCGGCGGCCGTATCGACCACCTTCTTCATCAGCTCGAGCTCGCGCTTCGTCGCGACCAGCGGGATCATCACCTCGGGGATCGGCGCCGCGCCGCTCTTCTCCGCGACATCGCACGCCGCCTCGAAGATCGCGCGCGCCTGCATCTCGTAGATTTCGGGATAGGTCACGCCGAGGCGGCAGCCGCGATGGCCGAGCATCGGGTTGAACTCGTGCAGCTCGTTGGCGCGGCGCTTCAGTACCTCGACCCCGACGCCAGCAGCCTCGGCGACCTCGGCAAACTCGCTCTCGCTATGCGGCAGGAACTCGTGCAGCGGCGGATCGAGCAGGCGGATGGTGACCGGCAGGCCCGCCATCACCCCGAAGATGCTGTGTAAATCGCCGCGCTGTCCGGGAAGCAGCTTTTCCAGCGCGGCGCGGCGGCCCGCCTCGTCCT
>CAXRCQ010000142.1:0-2165 GCA_964228845.1 Blastomonas sp. | reverse complement strand
CCGATTTACCACCTATTGGCGGCAGGTGTCGAAGCAGTGCATTTCGGTCAACACGCGTAACGCCCGAGTTTACGACATTGCCAGCCTGCGCAACAAGCAATGCCGGAACTGATGCCGCTCAGGCTGCGGCAGCGATGGCCTTGAATTCCCGCCGCAAGAGCCGCGTGCTGTCCTCGAGCATCAGGCTCTCGACCATAGCGGCAACCATTGGCGCGCGCGATTGCACGCTGACGGTCGCGGCGCAATGCGTGCCGCCCTCGGCATTGGCGACGAGCGTCAGAAGGCATTGTCCTTCGGCAGACAGTCCCTTGGGCTTGGCATCGCGCACCGCGTGCCAACTGCCATCGTCCTGGCGTTGCCAGACATCGCGCTGGGTGAGATCGAGCCACGAGCCGATCACCGCACGGATCATCGCGGGGGCATCGACGGGCACCTGGCGGGTGATCGCGACATGGATCTCGTCAGGCGAAGGCCGTTCGACCGTCACCGCAATCGAGCGCGAGCCCTGATCCTGCATCATCGCGGTCAGGAAGTCCGCGTCGGTCCAGCGCTGGACCACGGCCTCAACAGGCGCGGCAAACACATGTTCTTCCTCGCGTTTCAGCACATCATATCCTTGCACCGGGGCAATTGTTCTTTCTCCGCAACACACTAGGCTGGCGGGCGATGTTGACAAGCTATCTTGCCACGGTGCTGCTGATCGAGCTGACACCGGGGCCGAATATGGCCTATCTCGCAGCGTTGACGCTGGCCCATGGGCGGCGAGCAGGGCTGGCGGCGGTCGCGGGGGTGGCTCTGGGTCTTGGGCTGATCGGCCTTGCCGCCGCAATGGGGTTTGCCGCGCTGGTGGCAGCAAGCCCGCTATTGTGGAATGCGCTCCGCTGGGCCGGCACTGCCTATCTGTTCTATCTGGCCTGGGAAACCTCGCGCGACGAGAAGGAGACGTCCCCCGCCGGAATCGAGGGCGCTGCCCTGGCCAGGCATCGCTATTTCGTGCGCGGGCTGGTCACCAATGTGCTCAATCCCAAGGCGGCCCTGTTCTATGTCGCAATCCTGCCCCGCTTCCTGCCGGAACAGCGCGCAAACCTTGCCGATGGGCTGCTGCTCACCGGGGTCAGCGTCGGTGTCGCGACCTTGGTGCATATGGCGATTGTCCTCCTCGCCGCCACTCTGCACCCGCTGCTCGGTGCGCCGGAACGGCTGCGGATGACCCGGCGGGCGCTGGCGATCGGACTTGCTGCCATTGCCTTCTGGTTTCTCATCGGCAGTGCCTCCCCCGGCGGTTGAAGGGAACTATCGCCACCGACCTCCGTAATCCCCCCGATACTTGTGGGACAATATGGAGGCGAAACATGATCCGACATGGCGAAGAGGTCGAGATGACCAGCGAAGAGGCAAGCGGCGGGCAGAAGCGCAATATCGTGCGCTATGTGCTGATGGTGTCGCTCGGCCTGGCCGTGATTGCGCTCAGCATCATCTGGATGACCGGGGCAGCGACGGGGCCGGAAAATCCCGAGCCCAATCCGGCAGAAGCCGTTTCCGACCCTGCGGCACCGCCTGCAGGAACCGAACCGATGCCGAACCCCAACCCCTGAATTTGGTCAGCGCGCCAGCGCCGCTTCGGTCTCGTCCATCAACGTGGCGATGATCTCGGCGGCGCTTTCCTCGCGCGTCACCATCCCGACCGACTGGCCGGCCATCAGCGATCCGTTCTCGACATCGCCATCGATCACCGCGCGGCGCAGCGCGCCCGCCCAGAAATGCTCGATCTGCAGCTGCGCCTCGGCCATGTCGATGCCTCCCGCATCAAGCAGGGCGGCAACCTCGCGCTGCTTGGCGGTAAACTCCTCGGTGCCCTTGTTCTTGAGCGCGCGCACGGGGATTACCGGAAGGCGCGGATCGACCTGAACGCTGGCGACGGCATCGCGCGCATTGCCGCGCAGGAACGCCTTCTTGAACGCCGGATGCGCGATCGATTCATGTGCGCACACGAAGCGGGTGCCGAGCTGCACGCCCGCCGCGCCCATTTCCAGATAGGCGGCAATCGCGCTGCCGCGGCCGATACCGCCGGCGACAAAGACCGGCACTTCGTGCGCGACTTCGGGCAGGATTTCCTGCGCGAGCACGCTCGTGGATACCGGGCCGATATGGCCGCCGGCCTCCAT
>CAXRCQ010000141.1:0-2241 GCA_964228845.1 Blastomonas sp. | reverse complement strand
GCTTGTTTGGAGTTGCGGCAACAGGTGCGATGATCGTCGCGGCCTTGCTGTCGATCGACACCGGGACGGCGGCAGAGCCGATCAATCCGGCTTCAGTCTATGTGATCGACGGCGACACGATTGACCTGGGCGGTGAGCGGTTCCGGCTGGTCGGTCTCGACACGCCGGAAACCTACGATCCGCAATGTGCATATGAAAAGGCGCTTGGTGACGAGGCGACGAGGCGCTTGCGCGAGCTGATCGGCTCGGGCGAGTTGGTGGAACTGATCGTGTTGCCGGGCCGCGACCGAAATGACCGAGGGCTAGCGCGGCTTTACATCGGTCGTGCGGACGTGGCCGGTATCCTGATCGGGGAAGGGCTGGCGCGGGAATACAATGGGGGCAGGCGGCAGGGTTGGTGCTGACGGCCAAGCCGCGCAGCGGCCCCTGCGCGGGTAGCGCAAGGCCGGTGCGTCGGGGCGCAGTCCCGGCGCACCGGGCATCACCCTCGGCGCGGTCCCTTTCGGAACCAGCCCATGACGATAATCGTGATGCCGATGGCGAGCAGGTAGAGAACGGCAATCATCCAGATCAGCATGAACGCCTCGCCAAGCTGCCGGGTGAATGTCCGATCCGCGCCGAACAGGAAATGCTCGGACCCGCTCATGGCCCATCCCATGACGATGCCGAATCCGAGGGCAGGCAGGAACACAGTCAGGAAGGCCAGCATATAGCGGTTGATCGTCGGTCGCCCGCCACGCCAGCAGGCCCGGACGACACGGCCCGGACAAAAGACGATCTCGGCCATGCGATACTGAACCAGATCGAGCCTATCCTTGAAGGTGGTTTCGTCGTCGTCGTGCATGATCGTCCTGAATGTCGGTCCCTGGAAAAAAGAGGCCCCGCGCGAGCGGGGCCAGTGTTATCCTCACCACAAGGATATTCTCAAAAAGCTGGCCTGCCCGGCGTCAAAGATGCGCGCGGCGGCTCCGAATTTCGTTCGACAGATTGGCGGCTTGTGCGAAGCACCCGAAGGCGATGGCTGTGCCGATCCAGTAAATCAGATTGGGGACGTTGACCCCCGCGAAGAACGCGATGCAAGCGGCGATCACGATAGCCGCGCCAGCAGCTCCGATAAAGAACCAGTTCCACATCTTGCCGATCAGTTCGGCAATGATTTCTTCAGCGTGAGCGCGGCGATCAAACATCTAAGTTCTCCTTTAGTTCCAGTCGTAGCACAGTCGATCAGTTCTCGCCAGCGCCATGAATATCCCTCAGAACAAAGCCAGTTGCTCGGGCTGAGGCCGAATGCCGACGCGCCCGCGTGGATCAATGATCCATCCGTCGCCGTCGCGCAGGATGCTGGCGTCAGGTCCGTGCTGGTCGATGAAGACGCGATCCGCCTCCACCTTGCGACTGTGATGAAAGTCGCTCGCCATGTGGCCGCTCGGGCGACGGCACCAGACGCCGGGCGCTCTGCCGCAATCGGGGCAGCGCACGGCAAGGACCGGATGACGGTGGGCGGTGAAATCAGGCATGGGCGTTCTCCAATTCTCCGAGGCGAAGGAATAGCTGCGAGGCCAACACGCGATTCTGGGCGGCGCGGTCGCGATCCTTGTTCTTCGATGCCGCCAGTTGAAGATGGTGATAGGCTGCGTGACGTTCCGCCAGCGGGTGACGGTCAGGATCGGCGGCAATCTCCCGCGCCTTGAGGATCGTCACGAACAGGTCAGATGAAGCGAACAGGTTCGCGATCCTCGCGCCCGAGGCGTCGGTGCGCGACAGCGGGAAAGGCGGGCTTTTCAAGTCGATCCTGCCTTGGCTGTAGCTGTGCAGGACGCTCAACAGATAAGACGGGTCGGCGGGGTATGGGGCGCAGTCCCATGCCCGCCGCACAGCGCGGCGCTCATCTTCGGGCAGGGCGTCGATCTGGCGGCGGGCTTCATGCCACTTCTCTGCCCGAGCGCGACGGTCCCTGATTTCCTGTTCGGACCATGCCAGTGCGCGGTCTGCCATAACACGGTCCTCGCTCGGCTGTGCCTCGGCAATCTGATCGGCCAGCAACGGAAGGGCCTCGCGCTCAAGGCGCTGTTTCCGGCGCAGTGCGGCCCGCTTGCGGGGCGTGTCGGTGAACGGGTGTCGGGGTGAACGCTTGAATCTCATGGGAACCTCCATCGGTGGGCGGGGCGCTGCCGCCCCGCCCTCGATCTCACTTCATGCCTTCGGGCAGCCATGCCCCGATCTTCGCGGCCTGCTCGTCGG
>CAXRCQ010000140.1:0-4487 GCA_964228845.1 Blastomonas sp. | reverse complement strand
CTCAACATCGTGCTGCCCCACGAACAGGCGCCCAATTCCTATGTCACGCCCACCCTGTCGTTCCAGTTCCACTATTTTGCGTTGCGCAAGATGCACTTCCTGCTGCGCGCGCGCGCGGTCGCGGTCTTCCCTGGCGGCTTCGGCACGTTCGACGAGTTTTTCGAGCTCCTGACCCTGATCCAGACCGGCAAGATGGAGGCCATCCCGATCGTGCTGTTCGGCAAGGACTTCTGGAACCGCGTCGTCAATTTCGAGGCGCTGGCCGAAGAGGGCGTGATTTCGCCGGGCAATCTCGACCTGTTCAGCTTTGTCGAGACAGCGGACGAGGCATGGACGAAGATCCGGACCTTCTACGACCTGCCCTGCGGCTGATCGGTCACTGACCCAGCTCGACGCTGCGCTTCGCTGCCGCCGCCATCGCGTCGGCCACCAGCCGGTCGAGCGCGGCATCGGCATCGAATATGTTGAGCGCGGCGCGGGTAGTGCCGCCGGGGCTGGCGACACGCTCGGCGAGCTCGGCCGGGCTCTCGTCGGATCGTTGCGCGAGCTCGGCCGAGCCGCGCACCATCGCCATCGCGAAGCGCGCCGCCTGATCGGCGGGCATGCCGAGACCCTCGGCTGCCTTGCCGAGCGCATCGATGAAGCGGAACAGATAGGCCGGGCCCGAGCCGCTGAGCGCGGTAACGAGGTGCATCTGCGCCTCGTCGGCCAGCCATTCGGCGGTGCCCAGCATGGCAAAAAGCGCTTCGAGCCTCATGCGGTCGTCATCGCCCAGCCCTTCGGCATAGAGCGCGGTGACCGACTGGCCGATGCTGACCGCCATGTTCGGCATGATCCGCGCAATCGCACGTGCGCTCGGGATGGCGGTACAAAGCCCGGCGCATTCGACCCCGGCGAGCATCGATACGACCAGCGCGCTGGACAGGTCCAGGACGGCCAGTTGCGGCGCGACATCGGCCAGCATTTGCGGCTTGATGCCCAACAGCAGCCAGTCGGGAGGCGATATCGTCGCATCGATCGTGGCCAGGTGGCGGAGGCCGGCGGGCAGGTCGCGTGGGCAAGGATCGACCACGGTGACGGTCGCGGGATCGAGTCCCCGCGCAAACCAGCCGCGCAGCATCGCGCCGGCCATGTTGCCCGAGCCAATGACCAGAAGGGATTGAGGAAAAACGCCCAGCATACCAACCTCCGTTTGTCCCGAGCCTGTCGAGGGACGTTGCGCAACCGTTCCCGAACACGTCCCTCGACTTTAGTCTACCCTGAGCGGCTGGCTTGCCAGCCAGCCGAACGGCTCGGGACAAACGGCAAGGGTCAGGCGTCAACCGCCTGCGCTCAGGCCTCGCCCTGGGTGTCGATCAACGCTGCGGCCAGAGCCTCTTCCGGGCTCTTGTCGCCCCAGAGGATGAACTGGAAGACGGGATAGAAGCGGTCGCACTCGTCGATCGCCGCCTCGACAGCAAGCTGCGCCTGGTCAAGCCCCAGCATCGCATCGCTGCCCAGCATCATCCCGTTGCGATAGAGCACCACGCCGCTGTTCGACCAGATATCGAAATGGCCGAGCCACAATTGCTCGTTGATCAGCGCCAGCGCCTCGCAGATCACCGCGAACTTGTCGTCCGGCACGCGGATATCGGGCATGGCGAGCAGCTGCAGCACATTGTCCTCGTGCCGCCAGATCGCGCGGAGCTGATAGCTGGTCCAGCTGCCCTTGACCTCGGTCAGCAGCTCGTCCTCGCCCACCATCTCGCACGGCCAGCCGCGCGCTTCGAACAGCGCGGCCAGCATGTCGACTGGCGCGGCCTCCTCCCGATCCAGATCAAGCTGCTGTTCGTTCATGAATTTCCTTTCGCGCCCCTTGGCACGTTTTCCAAGATGACCCGATGCCAGGTTGCGCGCAATGGGCGGATGATGGGCCACCATCCGCCTTGTCGCGAAGTCTGTTCAAAAACTGTGGATAAGCAGAGCTAATTTCGCCTTACTCGCCGCTGTCCGCAGCCTTGGGGGACAGTGCCGCTTCGAGCGCCGCCACGCGTGCCTTCAGGCTTTCCGCCTCCTCGCGTGCCTTGGCGGCCATTTCCTTCACCGCGTCGAATTCCTCACGGCTGACGAAATCGAGCCCGGCTATCCATTCGCGGGTACGCTCGCGCGCGCTCTCGCCGGCCTCGCGGCTCATGCCCGCGACGGTGCCGGCCAGGCCGTTGATGAACTTGGCGAAATCGCCACCGAATTCGGACTTGTTCTGCATGTCTGACTCCTTGGGGAAAGACGCGTCCCGCGTCCTTGCATCCCGCATGTCTAGCATGTGGGGACCATCAGCGCCAATCGCAACCGGGGTTACGGACCCGGCGGCGCGAGCTGGATGCGCTGCGCATCGCGGGGCACCACGAGTTGCTCGGCATCGGGGTTGAGCTCATCGATCTGCTTGTTGAGCACCGAGGCGAAGCACAGCCAGGCGAGATAGGGGACCATCAGCCAGGCGGCAAGCGGACGGATGCGCCCGAACACGATCGTTGTCGCAAAGGCCGCAACGAACACCCCGACGATCAGGTAGAAGCCGCCGGTGACCTGATGCATGCGGAAGAAGACGATCGGCCAGGCGAGATTCAGCGCGAGCTGGACGAAGAACAGCAGCACCGCGAGGCCGCGCAGACGCGCGCCGCGTGCGGTCACCACCACGGTCAGCGCAAGCCCCATCATCACATAGAGGATCGACCAGGCGATGCCGAACGCCGCACCCGGTGGCTGCGCTTCGGGCTTGACAAGCGCCTGGAACCAGCGATTTTCCTCGCCCGATCCGGAAAAGTTGCTGACCCCGAAACCGAGCAGCACGACCAGCGGCACGAACAGCAAGGCCCAGCGCAGAAAGGCGAGACGAAGCTGCATGGGCGAGGCAATTTCATTCATCGACGCGGATTCTCCTGCCCGCACAACGGGCTATCTCTATCGCATATCGAATTAATCTGGCGCACGCCAGCGCGGTTTACCACGGTTTTCCGTGCCGTTGCGGGTCAGCAGCTGCGCCCCTTCTGCGCCGCGACCAGGAATTCGATATTGCCGCTTGGCCCCGTAATGGGGCTTTGTGTCAGCCCGGTGACCGGCCAGTCGATGCTCTCGAGCCAGTGCATCACCCGGTCGCACACCGCCGCGTGCAGCGCGGGATCGCGCACCACCCCGCCCTTGCCGATCTGGTCCTTGCCGACCTCGAACTGTGGCTTGATCAGCGCCGCCAGCCACGCGCCTGACTTCGCGAACGACATCGGCACCGGCAGCACCTTGTCGAGCGCAATGAAGCTCGCGTCGCACACCACGATATCGATGGGACGGGTGATGTGCGCATCGGTAAGGATGCGCGCGCTGGTCTGTTCATGCACCGTTACCCGGTCATCCTGGCGCAGCTTCCAGGCGAGCTGGTTTGTTCCGCTGTCCACCGCGAACACATGCGCCGCGCCGCGCGTCAGCAGCACGTCGGTAAAGCCGCCGGTGGACGATCCGACATCGATCGCGGTCATGCCGGTCACATCGATCCCGAAATGGTCGAGCGCGTGTGCCAGCTTGATCCCGCCGCGCGACACCCAGGGATGATCGCGCCCGCGCACCTCGATCGCGGCATCGCTCGCCACCGTCTCGCCCGCCTTGGCCACCTTGCGCTCGCCGGCGAACACCAGCCCCGCCAGGATCAGCGCCTGCGCACGCGAGCGGCTCTCCGCCAGCCCGCGATCGACCAGCAACTGATCGATGCGCGCCTTGCGCGGCTTGTCCGGAGATGGGCGGGGGTTCTGCTCGGCCATGGGGCGGTTCTTAACTGCGCGGACGGCGTTTTGCGAGCGCGAGTTTATTACCCGGAAAAAATTGAATTACAAGACTTGCCGTAGCGGCAGTGATGATTCACATAAGGGGTGCAAGGAATACAGATCGTCAGAAACCCCTGTAAAACCGGGTTTTTGCGAATGGCCCTTCACTTGGTTTCAACATAGCGAAAGGAGGTGATCCGATGTCTCATGGTTCAGCAAGAGGGTCGGTCAAGTCCATTCGGAGTGTTCGCGGCTGATAGCCTTCTGCCCTTTGGTCAGGGCAGGCGCTTTCACCAAGCGCGACATACACTTCGAAGGCGGCACTTCCGGCCGCTGACCATGTGATGGGCCGCGCGGGGAGCACTGACTCCCGGCGGCCCCTCTCATTTCATGGTTGCCCCAGGCGTTGAAGCGCGATGCTCCGCTGCGGGATCTGTTTTTTCCCAGATTCAAGCTTCCTCGCCTCCTCCATAGCTAGCGTCAGCGGGCTTGGGCCTGCTCTCTCCCCTTCAGGGGAGAGATGCGAAGGCTTATCAGCTCTGCTGATTAGCCGTAGCTGAGAGGGGCGCGGGTAGCGCAATCCCCCCTCCCAACCCTCCCCCTGAGCCGTAAGGCGAGCGAAGCTCAACGGGAGAGGGCAAGATCAGCTTGTAGCGGCAACGGCTTGAGCATAAAAGAAGCTATGCGCAAAACCAA
>CAXRCQ010000139.1:0-5971 GCA_964228845.1 Blastomonas sp. | reverse complement strand
AATGCGTGTCGACTGCGGCCTCTAGCGACGCATCGTCCGCCACCCTGGCCTTCACGAAATCGACGATGTTGGCTGCAAGATCGGGGCGCATCACTGCAGGCAACGACGATTGCAGCAGATAGCCCGTCGCCATTTCCGACGCGCTCCATGCGACCTCGAGCTGCCGCATCAACTGCGACGCCGAATTGATCACCTGCGATCGGCTGCGATGTCCGAATAGAACCGGCTGGCCTGTCAGGACGCAATGCCAATTCACGATGACCTTGATAGGCGCGGCCGGGCACCTGGGCTTGGCAAGGTTGCCGAGTATCCGGGCCGCTCCCCATATGTCGTTTGGGACTCTCACCACCTGAGAGAACCGCACCTTGCGGGACGGGAAGCGGGGCAGCGGGCTGCATAGATCAGCCACCAGATTGCCCCTTAGAAAACCGCTCGAGAAACGCCCAATCGATCGCCACGGGCGCGCGCCGGTCGCCCGCATCGCGCGCTGCCTCGCCCGTCCAGCCTGCCTCTATGGCCGATTGGATTTGAGCCAGGGTCAGCGGCGATGCGGTGCCGTCACGCAGCTTGCGCCGGAAGCGCGCCCGGATGGCGGGGTCTATCACTCGGCATCCCCGTCCAGACGCGCAAGAGCCCTGCGGATCGCGCTGGCATCCCCGTAGTTGAGGTCATACCGCTGCACGAACCAATAGGCCTGAGCAGCCTGCAGATCGTCCGGGTAATCAAGGTGCTTGAACATCAGATAGTTGGCCACTTGATACCGGAACTGCGGCCCCATCAGGCGAAGCATGGCGTCGAGAACATCATAAGCCGCGCTTCGCTCAATGGTGTGCAGCGCCTTCGCCACTTTGTTCGCGGATCGCTGGTGTGGATGCTCGTAAGCGAACCGGCTGGCATGATCGCGCCTCAGGTCGGCGCCAGATCGTCGGGCAACCTGATTGCGGTTCTGGCGAACCTGGCGTGGCGCTGCAGTTGGCAGGATGGCGACGTTCGAGTGATGGGCCGCGCGAACCTCGCGCAGAGACGGTGCCCGGCCCATTATGCCGCCTCCTCGATTTGCAGCCAGCCAGCGCCAGCCGGTCGGTAAATCCCGACAACCTCGCCCAACACCTTTTGGCATGCCTGCCAATACTCGTAAGGACCGTCTGCCATAGCGAAAGCCTCGCCTCGCACTTGAGCGGGGACGGTAAATGCCCAGTGTTCATGCTTGGGGTGCTTGCGTGCCACGACTATTTCGCGGCGTGTTCTCATCCGCCCTTGTGGATAATCAGGCGGCGATTGATGCTCGACCAGATACCACACCCCATCCTCAATGCAGATTTGCGGCCGATTGGTGATCACCGCGACCTCGCCAGGCTGCAACAATGGCATGCAATGCCGATCGGGGATCGCGTGAACGATATGGCTGGGCGGGATGCGATCGAAGATCTCAAGGGCGCGGGTCATTGCATCAACTCCCGGAAATCGAAGGGCTGGGCAGTGCCTTCCTCGGTCCCGAACGTCGAGAACACCAGTTCCTTATCAGCCGGCGAGAGGCGATAGAGAACGTATTCGAGCAACTTTGCCGCGCCGTGCAGTTCCTCGGGGCTCTCAAAGCGCTCCGCCTCGTCGGGGTCAGGCAGCTGGAAAGCCTTGCTCTGCATCATGCCGCGCGCGGTGGGGTGCCAGCGGCCAATCGAGCGATGCCCGTCCTGGTGGACGATGAAAGAGCCGCCCAGCTGCAAGTACATCATCGCCGCGACGGTCGCGACCTCGGGGGTATCTGGCCAAGTTTGGCCTTTGCCGGGCTTTGGGCTATCGGTTGGGGTAGTCATCGCGGCATCTCCTTCGGTTTGCCGTTGGTGATAGGCTGGGCATTGGGTTGCACCCCTTTGCCCAGCCGCTTGAAAACTAGGACGCGGCGGCTGCGGGGCGCAGTTCCACCACGTTATCGCCATCGATCGACAGCGACGGGGCGACGAACCGGCCCCATGCTTCTGCCAGATCAGCGCGCATTTCCTGCAGTTCGCTGCGCGCATAGGCGCGCTGCACTTCGTTGCCGACGACATGCGCCAGCGCGACCTCGGACACAAACCAAGGCATCGACGTGACCTTTTCCATCGACCAATCCTTGAACGATGACCGGAAGCCGTGAACCGTCACGGCGCTGCCAGCGCGGCGCAGCACGGCGGACATGGATTGATCACTAAGCGGACGACCACGGCGCGCGCTGGGGAAGATATACCCGTCACCATTGGCCAGCTTTTCGGCATGGTCGAGAATCGCCAGCGCGGCCTTGTTGAGCATCACGGTGTGCTCTTTGCCTGCCTTCATGAAATCGGCTGATCGCTTCCACGTGCCTGCCTCGCGATCAATCTGCGCCCACTGGGCATTGCGGACCTCGCCAGAGCGCGCCGCGGTAAAGATCGTGAACAGCAGCGCCAGCCGGGATGCGGTAGCGGCGTTGTCGTCATCGATCGTCTTAAGCTGGCCAGCGACGAAAGCGGGCACCTCGGCATAGGGCATCGCAGCGAAATGCTTGCCAGCGGGCTGCTTGGCCAGCCCTTCGGTTATCTCGGAGGGGTGCGGCAGCGGGTCAGTGCGCCAGCCGTTGGCGCGCGAATAGGCGAGCACCTGCATGATGCGACCGCGCACCTTTCGCGCCATCTGCGGCTTGGCCGTCCAGATCGGCTTGAGCGCGGCGACGATATCCGCAGATCCGATGTTCGAAACGGCAATGCCGCCGATTTTGGGCACCGCGTATTCGGTCAGGGTCGACTTGAACGACGCGGCCTGCTTGTCGCTCCACCCCTTTTCCTTCTCGGCATGGGCAGACAGCATCGCCTCTTTGAATGTCGGAATGCGGGTCGCGGCCTTGTTGCGGTGCGCGCGGGCGTTCTCCCCCGCCTTGGCCAGCTTGCGCATCTCGAGCGCCTTTTCGCGAGCCTCTGCCAGCGACACCAGAGGAAAGCCGCCCAAGCCGATTTCCTCTGTCCGGTGCTGGTGTTGCACCCGCAAGACCCAGCTGCGCGCGCCGCTCGGCTTGACCTTCAGATAGAGCCCGCCCCCGTCGCCATACTTGCCAGGCGCGGCGGATTTGACCTTGGCGACAGTGAGCTTGTGCATATCCAGTTCCCCAATCGGTTCCCCAGTTATGCGTTGCTATGGCGGGTTATGTCAAGTTATTATGGGATAGCCAGAACGCCCTATTTTTCCCGGATATGCTGGGCTTCGATCGATACCCCAAGCCATCCCATTGTATCAAATTACAGTCCTACTCGGGGAGCCAGCCTTTTCATGCTATGATTTCTCCACTTGGCTGGAGATTCGGATGAACGCCGTCACCATCACGCCGCAGGGTCACCTGGTCCTGCAGAAGGACATGCTAGACCATCTTGGCGTAAGCGGCGGTAACACCATCATCATCGAAAAGCTGCCCGATGGCCGCATCGAGCTGCGCGCTGCGCCGGAAGCGGGAGATATCAGCCAGGCCTTCGGGCTCCTCAAGCATCAGGGTGGACAGCCACTTACCATCGAGCAGATCGACGCGGCGGCAAGAAACGGCTGGACCGGCGTCCGGTGAAGCTGATCGCCGATACCAATGTTCTTGTTCGCGTGCTCGTCCAGGATGATCCGGCCCAGGCACAGATAGCGCAGTCAGCGCTGGCAGCAGCCGAACTGATCGCCATACCGCTGCCCGTCCTGTGCGAACTCTGCTGGGTCCTCAAGAGCAGCTACAATGTTGATCGTACGGAAATCTCCGTTGCCGTCCGCACGCTGATAGCAAGCAGCAAGGTCGTCGCAGATCATGCCGCCATCCAGTCCGGGCTCGACATGCTCGAAGCCGGAGGGGATTTTGCGGATGGCGTCATCGCGTATGGCGGCACATTGCTCGGCGGGGACACGCTTTTGACTTTCGACGCCAAAGCCGCAAAACTGCTTGAAGCCCAAGGCCACCCAGTCAGCTTGCTGGCGTCGCGATCAATCCTAACCCCCAAATCGCTGCCACAGCAACTGCCCCGCGACATACAGGATGAGCACGGCCGTGCCGATGCGGATCACCCTTTGCGGCAGCAGCTTCACGCCGGCCAGGCTGCCGATCTGCCCGCCGACCAGCACCGCGACGAACAGCGGCCAATAGCCTGCAATCGCTGCGGGTGTAGCGGACGCATCGGCCTTCATGAGCTGCCCGGCCAATCCGGCGAGCGAATTGACGAGAATGAACACGCTGGCGCTTGCCGCGATCTGGCGGGCGCTCGCCCAGCGCAGCAGGTGCAACACGGGTGCGAGGAAGATGCCGCCCCCGATCCCGACGATGCCGCTGAAAAAGCCCACGCCCATGCCGATCGGCACGCCAAGCCAGGCGAGGCGCTGGTCCGCCCCCTGCCCCTGTTTCGGCTCGCGCTGGAACAGCATCAGGAGCCCGGCGACCAGCAGCGCAGAGCCCAGCAGCGCAACGAACAGCGGCTTGTCCACCGGCAGCCGTCCCCCCGCCCATGCACAGGGCGCGGACAGCAGCAGGATCGGCCATAACGGCTTCCAGGGCACCTGCCCGGCCCGAGCAAAACGGAGAGTGCCGCCGGTGACCACGATCAGGTTGCACACCAGGGCGATGGCCGGAAGCAGCTTGTAATCCGTCCCGGCGAGCACCAGCAGCGCATTGTAGGTCGATCCGCCGCCGAAGCCCACGGACGCATAGAGCAGAGCCGTCAGCGCGAAACCGGCGGCGAGCCCCCACATGACGGCTTAAGCCGCCTTGCCGTGGCAGTGCTTGTACTTGCGCCCCGAACCGCAAGGACACGGCGCGTTGCGGCTGATCTCGCCGCCCAGCAGATCGGCAGGAGCGTCAGGCAGCGGCGACTGGCGCGGCGGCAGCGTCGCGGTGACGGTGCCCAAGGTGCCGCCATCGATATCCGCGCTGTTGTCCTAGCCGGTGAATGGGTCGAAATGGGTGGTCAGGAAGTCCGGAAGCTCGGGCAGCGCGGGCATCTCCGGCTCGCGAATTTCCAGATTCATGATCGTGCCGGTCACATCCTCGCGGATCACTTCGAGCATGCGTTCGAACAGGCCGAAGGCTTCGCTCTTGTACTCGTTGATCGGCGTCTTCTGCGCATAGGCGCGCAGAAACACGACCTGACGCAGGGCGTCGAGCGTTGCCAGATGTTCCTTCCAGTGATGATCGAGGCTCTGCAGCAGCACCGATTTCTCGATCGAGCGCCACATGCCGGTATCGACCTCCTGAGCCTTGGCCTCGACCTTGGCTTCGGCCATCTCGCGGATGCGTTCCTCCAGAATTTCGGGCGCGACCGCATCCTCCTGCATCCAGGCATCGATATCGGGGTCGAGCCCGAAGACCTCGCTGACCCGCGCCTTGAGCTGGCCGACATTCCACTGTTCGGGATAGGTGCCCGGGGGGCATGCCTCGCCGACGATCGCATTCACCGTATCAGCGCGCATGTCTGCGACGACATCGTCCACGGCCTCGGCATCCATGATCTCGGCGCGCTGTTCGTAGATCACCTTGCGCTGGTCGTTCATCACGTCATCATATTCGACCACCTGCTTGCGGATGTCGTAGTTGCGCGCCTCGACCTTCTTCTGCGCGGTCTCGATTGCCTTGGACAGCCATTTGGAGCCGATCGCCTCGCCATCGGCCAGGTTGTTCTTCATCATGCGCGAGAACAAGGTGTCGGGGCCGAAGATGCGCAGCAGATCGTCCTCGAGGCAGAGGTAGAAGCGCGACAGGCCCGGGTCGCCCTGACGGCCCGACCGACCGCGCAGCTGGTTGTCGATGCGGCGGCTCTCGTGCCGCTCGGTGCCCAGCACGAACAGGCCGCCGGCTTCCAGCACCTTCTGCTTCTCGGCGGCGACTTCGGCCTTGATCCGCTCGATCGCGGCATCGCGCTCGGGGCCTTCGGGCAGATCGCGCAGTTCATCCTCGGTGCGGAACTCGACATTGCCGCCCAGCTGGATGTCGGTGCCGCGGCCCGCC
>CAXRCQ010000138.1:0-5338 GCA_964228845.1 Blastomonas sp. | reverse complement strand
CGGTTCCAGCTCGGCGCGCAGGCAGTCGCTTGCGGCGCGCGCGGCGAACTTGCTGGGGCTGTAGCCGCCCATGTTCGGCACCGCGCAGATGCCGCCCGCCGACAGCACGTTGACGATCGCCCCGCCGCCATTGGCCTTGAGAACCGGGGCGAAGGCGCGGACCATGGCCAGCATGCCGAAATAATTGGTGTCCATCTCGTTGCGCGCAAAGCTCATGTCCTCGGCCTCGAGCAGCGTCTGGCGATGGAAGGCCCCGGCATTGTTGACCACCAGATCGACATCGGTGCAGCGCGCGGCGGCAGCGGCGACCTCGTCATGCTTGGTGACGTCGAGCTGGATCGGCACGACGCGCGTGTCGCCCGTGCTGCGCGCGGCCTCCTCGGCATCGGCCAGCTTGCGCGCACCGAGATAGACCTTTGCTGCGCCTTGGCTCAGCAGTTCCTCGACAAAGCCGAAGCCGATGCCGCGATTGGCGCCGGTGACGATGGCGGTGCATCCCTCGATCTTCATGCTGCGATCTCCTCGCCACTGCGCTGGCGCGCCCAGGCGCCATAGAGAATGTCGTCGGGCTTTTTCGCGCCGCGCACCGCCTTGCCCATATCGGGGATGATCATGCCGCGCCCCCAGGTCTCGTTGATCGGCATCTCGTGGTTCCATTCCCAGGCGAGGCGGCGGTGCGCGATCTTCCACGCGCCCTCGCGCCGCTCGAACCGGTCGACGCAGCGCGCCATGGTCAGGCTGTCGAACGATCCGCTCTCGGCCTCGCGGCGCGAGAAGGTGAGGAAATAGCATTCGGTGACGGCCAGATCGGCCTCGACGAACTCGACCGAGATGTTGGTGCACAGGTGCGACATCAGCGGCGCGCTGGGCAGGATCTTGGCCATCAGCGCGACATAATCGGCGGCGGGTCCGACATAGACCCCGCCATGATCCTCGATCGCATCGGGATGATAGGCGGCGCGGATCAGATCGACATCGGCACGGTCGGCCCCGCGCGCATAGCCGATCAATATGTCCTCTATCTCCTGCCGGTCGAGCAGTTGTTCCACGGTCAATCGCATCCTCATCCTCCGGTATTGGCTATGTCTATGCTTGCATAAAGATCGGCAAAGGCGCTTTCCGCGCCCGGAAATTCGCGTGCGCCGTTCATCGCGGCGATCCGGTCGAGATGCTCGGCGACCCAGGCGCTGCTGTCATCGGGGGCGGATGCTCCGCGCCCCTCGACCATGCGCGCGCGGCGATAGCGGCGGCCCCCGGCGAGAAAGATCTGGCCGTTGACGCTGCACGCCTCGCTGGCGAGATAGGCGGCCATTCCCGCCGCATAGGCCGGGTCGAGCCGGGGATCGCCCGCAACGCCGTCCTGCGATGTCATCGGGGTGGAGGCATAGGGACAGAGCACATTGACCTTGATCGCGGTGCGTTTCAGCTCGTCCGCGAGGGTCAGCGCCATGGCATTGAGCGCACCCTTGCTGGTGGCATAGGGGATGCGCCCGCGCACCCCGTGCAGCCCGGCCGAGGAAGACACGAACACCATCCGCCCGGCAGGGCTCTGCAGGAGGTGCGGCAGCGCGGCCTGGGCGAGCGCGACCTGCGCGAGGAAATTGGTGTTCAGCACCTCGCCGAGCGCCGCCATTTCCATATCGGGCAGCTTGGCCGCCGGACCGATGATCCCGGCGTTGCAGACGATGGCATCGATCCGCCCGAACGCGTCGAGCGCGGCCTTGACCAGCGCCTGCGCTGCGCCGGGGGCGGCAATGTCCTGATAGTTGGCGGTGGCCCTGCCGCCGCTGGCCCGGATCGCATCGGCGACCGCTCCCGCGCTGTCGGGCTGGCCCTTGCGCAGCCGGTTGTTGACCAGCACCGCCGCGCCTTCGGATGCTATGGCACGGGCAAAGGCTTCGCCCAGGCCCTTGCCCGCCCCCGTGACGATGACCGCGCGCTCGACGCTGGAATCCATGGCTGTCTCTCTCCCGCTGGGGCGAGGCTAGCCAGTTTGGTATGATAATAAAAGTGATAAAATGCCGTGCCTGCGATCAGGCAGTCATGGCCTGTTTTTCGTCCGCGTCACTGTCGGCAACCTCGATCAGCCGGAAGTCGACCTCATGCGCCTCAAGCGGTTCGCGACAATGCGAGCAGACCACCTGCGGCTCGAGCCTCTGGCCGCAATTGCGGTGGGTCAGCAGCACCGGCGGGCCGTTGGGTGAGCAGAAATACTTGTCGCCCCACATCATCAGCATGAGCAGCGCGGGGTAATAGTCGACCCCCTTGCGACGCAGGCGATACTCGAAGCGCGGCGGGCTTTCGACATATTGCTCCTGCCGGATGACGCCGATCGAGGTCAGCCAGGCGAGCCGTTCGGCGAGGATGTTGGTCGCGATCGCGGTGTCGCGGCGGATGTCGTCGAACCGGTTGATGTTGGTGAAGATCGACCGCATGATCAGGCTCGCCCAGCGGTCGCCCATGATGCGCGCCGCCTCGTCGAACAGCGTGGCCGCGCTTTCGGTCGTCTCGCGCTGCTGGCGGCGGCGCGAATAGACCGGCTCCATCATGCCGACGCCGGGGCCGGGTTCCCATTCCATCTGCGTCGCATCGATCGTCTCGTTGCACGCCTTGCACGCCGGTTCGGGCTCGAACACATGGCCGCAGCTCTTGTGCGTGAGTTCGACCTTCAGCTTGGTGCGGCCTGCACCCCAGCGCTGTTCCCAGCGCAGCAGCATCAACGAGGTCCAGTAAAGGTCGCGGCCCTTTTGCGTCAGCACATATTCGTGCCGGTTGCCGCCGTCGCTGCTCGGGCATTTCTCGATCATGCCGTTGGCGATCAGCCGCTTGAGCCGGTCGCTGAGCAGCGCTTTCAGCAGGCCGGTGCGCTTGCGCAAGGCATCGAAGCGCCGGGTGCCCAGCCAGATCGCCTCGATCACCAGCACCGTGGGCGCATCGCCCACCACTTCCAGCGCCCGCCAGATCGAGCAGGTACGAATGAGTTGTGGTTCAACAGTCACGCTCACCACAATAAGCACGCCGGAGCGATACGTCGAGCCTTTCGCTCCGGCATGCCCTTGTTATTCAATGCGCCGCAGCGGGTTGATGAAACTCCTCGCTGATGCCCATTTCACGCAGCAGCTCGGCGCGGTCATAATATTCGCGCCAGACCTTCACATGGTCGCCCTCGACCTCGAGAATGCCGACCACGGGCACCTTGCCGTGATGGCCCTTGTAGACGAACTCGTCGGTCCGCTCGATCACCACGACATCGCCGATACGGCCGATATTGTGGATGTGCAGCGTGATGCTCTCGATGCCCGCACCCAGCGCGTTGATCCGCTCGGCAATCGCGGGGCGACCGTTGACCGGCTCAATCATCATCGAATGCAGCACGCCATCCTCGGCGAACAGATCGCCCACCAGCTTCCAGTCGCGGCGGTTCCAGGCGTCGATCATCTTCTCGACGACGGCAATCTTAGGGTCGGTCATGTTGCTCTCCTTGGGGGTGGCGGCTGCCGGGGCGGTTTCGGCCAGCGCCGCGCCGGGCAGCATCAAGCCTGCAACGGCTACGAGCGTGGTCGCGGCGATACGGAATTTCGTCATGGCATCCTCCGGTTGGTGCGACCGGTAATCCCGGCCTGCCGCAACGGTGTACCGCAAAGAGACTTGCGTAACCAGACCATTCTGCTATCCGAGGCAGCACAAGCGAAAAAGCCAGGGAAGAGGCGAGGAAAAGGCCATGAAAATCGAGCGGCAGCCCGCAATCCGGACCAGTTTGCAGCCCAGCAACCACCCCTATCTGACCGGTGCCTGGACCCCGCAGCACGAGGAGGTCAACGCCTATGACCTCGAGGTGATCGAGGGCGCGATCCCCGAGGATCTCGACGGCATCTATCTGCGCAACACCGAGAATCAGATTCACCAGCCGCTGGGCAAATATCATCCGTTCGATGGCGATGGCATGATCCACCAGATCGATTTCCGCCGCGGCAAGGCGCATTATCGCAACCGTTTCGTCCGCTCGCGCTGCTTCCAGGCGGAACAGGAGGCGGGCGGATCGCTCTGGGGCGGCCTGCAGGACAAGCCCAGCCTGTCGCGCCGCCCCGGTTTCGGCGCGCACGGCAGCCTCAAGGACAGCGCCTCGACCGACATCATCGTGCATGCAGGCCAGGCGATCGCCACCTTCTACCAGTGCGGCGAAGGCTATGTGATGGACCCCGAAACGCTCGAACAGCTGGGCCCCGCGCCCTGGGTACCGATCGACGGCATCTCGGCGCATCCCAAGGTTGACGATCGCACCGGCGAGCTCTTGTTCTTCAACTATTCCAAGCACGCGCCGTACATGCACTATGGCGTGGTCGATGCCGAAGGGCGGCTGAAGAACTACAGCCCGGTGCCGCTGCCGGGCCCGCGCCTGCCGCACGACATGGCGTTCAGCGAGAACTGGGCGATCCTCAACGACTTCCCGGTCTTCTGGGATGAATCGCTGCTGGAGCACAATATCCACGCGGTGCGGCTGCACGATCTGCCCTCGCGCTTCGCCCTGGTGAACCGCAACGATCCCAGCGACATCCGCTGGTTCGATGCCGCGCCGACCTATGTCCTGCACTGGCTCAATGCCTGGGAAGAGGGCGACGAGGTCGTGCTCGACGGCTATTTCCAGAACAATCCCACGCCCGATCCGCTGCCGCACGATGGCGGGCTGGGCGCGATGATGGCGCATATCGACGAGAACAGCTTCAGACCGACGCTGCACCGCTGGCGCTTCAACCTGCGCACCGGCGAGACGCGCGAGCAGTCGCTGGGCGACCAGCTGGTCGAGTTCGGCATGATCAACCAGCGCTATCTGGCCCAGCCCTATCGCTATGCCTATTCGACCACGACCAGGCCCGGCTGGTTCCTGTTCAACGGTTTCGTCAAGCACGACCTCGAGACGGGGGAATCGATCACGGTCACGCTGCCAGAGGGCCGCTATGCCTCCGAAGCGCCCTTCGCCCCGCGCGTCGGCGCCGAGGACGAGGATGACGGCTATCTGGTCAGCTTCGTGATCGACGAGAACCAGGGCACGTCGGAATGCATCCTCATCGACTGCAAGCGCTTGGCCGATGACCCGATCTGCCGCATCGCGCTGCCGCACAAGATCAGCAGCGGCACGCATTCGCACTGGGTCGAGCGCGAGGTGCTGGAGCGCGACAAGGCGGCGCGGCGCGAGCGACTGATGGCGGCGGCGGCCTAAGCCTCCAGCGCCGCCAGTACCGCCGCGCGCAGATCGGCGCGGACCACCTTGTTCATCGCGTTGCGCGGCAGCGCGGGCAGAACGACAAGTCGTTCGGGGCGCTTGAACACGGCAACGCCC